>DDXK01000111.1 GCA_002347185.1 Desulfobulbaceae bacterium UBA2262
CATCTGCAGGGCGGTGATGCCTTCGTCGGTGCCGGTAACCTTGAAATCCATGTCACCCAGATGATCCTCGTCTCCCAAAATATCGGAGAGGATGACAATGGTGTCGCTATCCTTGATCAGGCCCATGGCCACACCGGAAACCGGCTTTTTCATGGGCACGCCGGCATCCATCAGGGCCAGACTGCCGCCGCAGACCGTGGCCATGGAGGAGGAGCCGTTGGATTCGAGCACCTCCGAAACAACCCGGATCGTGTAGGCAAAATCACCGCCCTTCGGGAGCACGGCCAGAAGCGCGCGCTCGGCCAGGGCGCCATGCCCGATATCACGCCGGCTCGGCCCGCGCAGGGGCCTCGCCTCGCCGACACAGTAGGGCGGGAAGTTGTAATGGAGCATGAACTGCTTGGAGGACATGCCGCTCAGCGATTCGATTTTCTGCTCATCCTCGCCGCTGCCCAGGGTGGCGGTGACCATGACCTGGGTCTCACCCCTGGTGAAGAGGGCGGAGCCATGCGCGCGGGGCAGAGCCGCGACTTCGCACTGTATCGGCCGGATTTCGTCGAAGCGGCGGCCGTCGATGCGGGCCTTCTCCTTGACGATCCGGTCCCGCATCATGGTTTTCTTCAGGCCGTGGAGATACTCCTTGGCCTGCTTGAGCTTGTCGGCATACTCCTCGCCCAGGGCGGCAAGCACCTTTTTCTCCAGCAGGTGGTAGAGGTTGCTGCGCTCCTGTTTGTCGGCCATGGTGATCACCGCCCGCATCTCCTCCCGGCCCAATTCTTCCACGCGGGCTTTCAGCGCCTCGTTGACCACCGGCGGAGCGACTTCCATCTTCGTCTTGCCCACTGCCGCGGCAAGCTCTTCCTGCATGTCGAGAATGGGCTGCAGAGCGTTGTGGCCAAAGAAAATGGCCTCGAGAACCTCGGTTTCGGAGAGGCTGTCCGCCCCGCCTTCCACCATGACCACCGCCTTGCGGCTGCCGGCCACGATGAGGTTGATCCGGGACTTCTCCCGCTCCACCTGAGTCGGGTTCAGCACATACTGCCCATCCACGTAGCCGACCCGCACCCCGGCGATCGGACCGTGGAAGGGAATATCGGAGATCGCCAGGGCCGCGGAGGCGCCGATCATGGCCAGCACATCGGGGTCATTCTTCTGATCCGCGGAGAGTACCGTGGCGATGACCTGGGTTTCATGCTGATATCCGTCGGCAAAAAGCGGACGCAGGGGGCGGTCGATGAACCGGGAAGAGAGGGTTTCCTTCTCGCTGGGACGACCGATTTCCCGGCGGAAAAAGCTGCCCGGAATGCGGCCCACCGCGTAAAAACGCTCCTGATACTCGACCGTGAGGGGCAGAAAATCCACCTCTGGCTTGGGTTCCTTGGCGGCAGTGGCCGTCACCAGCACCACGGTATCGCCGTAGGTCACCAGGGCCGAGCCATTCGCCTGCTTTGCCAGCCTGCCGGACTCGATGGTCAACGGACGTCCGCCAAGATCTATTTCCACTTTCTTGTACATANNGGGGTCGGGTGTCTTTATGGCCCCAAACACGCCAGCGGCGGGTGCAATCCTGAAATTCCACAGGGGCGGAAATGAGCCACCGCCGGGAGACCGGCGGTGGCGGTTGCAGCATCTTACTTTCTGATGCCGAGCTTTTGGATCAGATCACGATAGGTATCGATATTCTTCTTCTTCAGATAATTGAGGAGACGCCTTCTCTGGCCGACCAGCTTCAGCAGACCACGGCGGGAATGGTGATCCTTCTTGTGCTCCTTGAAATGCTCGGTCAGGTAGTTGATCCGGGAGCTCAGCAAAGCGATCTGAACCTCGGCGGAGCCGGTATCATTGGCATGATGGGCGTATTGGGTGATAATCTCCTTCTTCTCTTCCACTTGCAATGTCATGACTTCCTCTTACAGGATGATTGATAATTCGGGATATCGACAGAAACAGTGAACCGTCGAGTCCTAGGTTACGCTATGTAATAAATGAAAGCGCCGCTAAAGTCAATTGAATGTGGCAGCGCGTTTTTTTGCCTTTCCTGTCAGCCGCCTTCAGCCGGCGTGAGCCGCGCCTCCACGGTGGCAACCGGCAGCATGGCGGCAAGAAGCAGTTTCCGCGCCTCTTCCCTCTCGCCAAGCAGCGCGCCATCCACGGCATCGGCCACGGAGAAGAGCCCGCTTTGCGTCCGGCGCAGGGCACTGAGATGCGCCCCGCAGCCCAGGCTTCTGCCGATATCGGCAGCCAGGGTCCGAATATAGGTCCCCTTGCTGCACTCCACCCGGATGCGCAGGAAGGAGTCGCCAAGCGCGACGAGCTCAAGGGCCTTGATCGTCACCGGCCGTGCCTGCTTCTCGACGACGATCCCGCGCCGCGCATAATAGTACAGCGGCTTGCCCTTGTGCTTGAGCGCGGAGTATTGGGGCGGCACCTGCAGCTGCTCGCCGCGGAAGGAGGCGAGACACGCCTCGACGCGGTCGGGATCAAGAGCTTCCACCTCCCGCTCCGCGACCACCTCTCCGTCCAGGTCATGGGTGGTGGTTTCCACCCCCAGCCGGAGCTCCGCCTCATAGTGCTTGTCACCGCCCATCAGTCTGGAAATGAGACGGGTCGCCGGCCGGCCGACACAGAGAACCAGGAGACCGGAGGCAAAGGGATCGAGAGTGCCGGCGTGGCCCACCTTTTTGACGGAGAGGGCCCGACGCACCAACTGCACCATCCGAAAGGAGGAAGGGCCCACCGGTTTGCCCACCAGCACGACACCCGCCTCCAGGGGCGCTTCTCCGGCGATCTCCCCCTCGGCAGCCATCGACTCTAGCCGCGCACCAAGGGCAACAATGCTGCCAGCAGTTTTTCCCGCACCTCGGGAATGGTGGTGTCGCGCAGCTTGAAACCAGCCGCATTCCGATGGCCGCCGCCACCGAAGGAAGCCGCCACCTGGGCCACGTCGTAACTGGTGCCCTTGGAACGGAGGCTCACTGCGATCAGCCCGGCTTCCGTCTCCTTCAGGAAGGCGGCGACCTTGACGGTATCCAGGGAGCGGGGGTAATTGATAAAGGTTTCCGTGTCGCCCTGGGTGGTTCCGGTTTTGACAAAAACCTCCCTCGGCGCGGAAATGACCGCCAGCCGGTTTTCCGCATGGAGTTCCAGGGAGTCAAGGACCAGCCGCAGGAGATTCAGGCGCTTGACCGTGAAATTGTCAAACAGCTTGCCGGAGACCTCCGCCGGCTTCACTCCGCGGGAGATGAGATCCTGAGCAATGCGGAAGGTGTCGGCCGTGGTGGAGGAATACTTGAAGGAGCCCGTGTCGGAGACGATGGCGGCATAGAGGCAATAGGCGGTATCGTAGGCGATCTCCGCCCCCAGGGCCCCGGCGAGATCGTAAACCAGCTCCCCGGTGGAGGCCCGATCCGGGGCAACCCAGCGCAGGTCGCCGAAATCCTTGTGGCCGACATGATGATCGACCACCAGGAAGGGCCGCACCGTCAGCAGGGAGTCCATGGCCTGCCCAAGGCGGAATTGATCACCGCAGTCCAGGGCGATGGCGCAATCAAAGCCGCTCAGGGCGGGAAGCAGGGATTCGATCCGGGCGCTGCCCGGCAGAAACTTATAGAGCGGAGAAACCTGCTCCTCGCCGTAAAGGAAAACATTCTTCCCAAGGGAGTGGAGAATGTTCCCCATGGCGAGCTGCGAGCCCAGGGCATCCCCGTCCGGATGGGTATGCGTCGCCACCAGAACGTTTTTCGCCTCTCGCAGCGCGAGAACAAGCTCGTTACTGGGCTTGGTCATCTTCTTTCGCTATCTCCCTGAGCAGTCGCTCCATTTCCTCCTGCCGCAAGGCGGCGAGATCCTGCCGGAAATCCAGGGCCGGCACATGGCGCAGATCGAGAACCTTGGCCAGGCTGCTGCGGATGAAGCCCTTGGCGCTCTCCAACCCCTTGGCGACGTTTGCCTGCGGCTCCTCGTTGAGGATACTGTAATACACTCTGGCATGGCCAAGATCATCGCTCACCTCAACCCTGGTGACAGAGACATGGCTGAGGCGAGGATCCTTGATCTTGCGCAGAAGCAAGGCGGCGACCTCTTCCTTGACGGCATCCGCCACCCGCATCGGCCGCCTTTTGGGACCGGAACGCCCCAGGCCGGCAGGCAGGGAAAAGCGCGATTTCGATTTCCCGTGCGCCATTACAGCTCCCGCTCGACCTCTTTCATCACAAAGGCCTCCAGCACGTCGCCCACCCGGATATCGTTGTAGTTGGCAACACCCATGCCGCACTCATAGCCGGTCTGCACCTCCTTGACGTCATCCTTGAAACGACGCAGGGAGGCAAGCTGCCCAGTAAAGATAATCACGCCTTCCCGGAGGACACGGATCTTGGCGTTGCGCTCGATCTTGCCGTTCAGCACATAGCAGCCGGCCACGGTACCGACCTTGGGGACCTGGAAGGTTTCCCGCACCTCTGCGGAGCCGATGACATTTTCCTCGAAGCTCGGCTCAAGCATGCCCACCATGGCCTTCTTGATATCGTCCAAGGCATGGTAGATGACGTCATAGGTGCGGATATCAACCTTTTCATTCTTGGCCAGCTCCTGCACCTTGGCGGTGGGCCGGACGTTGAAGCCGATGATCAGCGCATCGGAGGCGGCGGCGAGCAGCACGTCCGAATCGGTGATGGTGCCGGTGCCGGCATGGAGGATCTTGACCTTGATCTCGTCGGTGGAAAGATTCTCGATGGCGGAACCGAAGGCCTCCAGGGTGCCCTGCACGTCGGCGCGCAACGTAACACGCAGCTCCTTGACATTGCCTTCCTGCAGCTTGTCGAAAAGGTTCTCCAGGGATATCTTGCTGGTGGTGGCCAGTTCCGCCTCCCTGCTCTTGAGCTGCCGGTCGGCGCTGACGCTCTTCGCCCGCTTTTCGTCGGGGAGCACCACAAACTCATCGCCGGCCGAGGGAACCCCGCTCAACCCCTGCACCTCGACGGGCATGGCCGGGCCGGCCTCCTTGACGCTCTCTCCGTGGTCGTTGGTCAGGGAGCGCACCTTGCCGTGATAAAGCCCGGCAACAAAGGCGTCACCCACCCGCAGAGTGCCCTGCTCGACGAGAACGGTGGCCACCGGGCCGCGGCCCTTATGGAGCTGCGCTTCAATGACGTGGCCCCTGGCCCGGCGGTGGGGATCGGCTTTGAGTTCGAGCACTTCCGCCTGCAAAAGGATGCTCTCCAGCAGCTCGGAGATGCCCTGGCCGGTTTTCGCCGAGGTTTCACAATAGATGGTGTCGCCGCCCCACTCCTCTGGAACCAGGTTGAGATCGGCCAGCTCCCTTTTCACCCGCATGGGATCGGCTTCGGGCTTGTCGATTTTGTTGACGCAGACCAGGATGGGCACCTTGGCGGCCCGGGCATGGTTGACAGCCTCCTTGGTCTGATCCATGACGCCGTCGTCGGCGGCGACCACGAGGACGACCACGTCGGTCACCTGGGCGCCGCGCGAGCGCATCTCGGTGAAGGCCGCATGCCCCGGGGTATCGAGGAAGACCACATCACCCTGGGGCGCGCGCACATAATGGGCGCCGATGTGCTGGGTAATGCCTCCGGCCTCGCCGGCCGCAACGTCGGTCTTCCGGATCGCATCCAGCACCGAGGTCTTGCCGTGATCGACATGCCCCATCACCGTGACCACCGGCGGCCTGGGCAGCATCTCGCCGCCGCTCGCCTCTTCCTCGAGCTGGATGACGGTCTGCTCCTCGGTCACCCCCTGCTCAATCTCATAGCCGAAATCGGTGGCCACCAGGGCAGCGGTATCCACATCCAGGGCCTGGTTGATGGTGGCGAGCACGCCAAGGCTCAGGAGCTTGGCAATGACCTCGCTCGCCTTCACCCCCATCCGGTGCGCCATATCGCCCACGGTGATGGTCTCCAGCACCTTGATCCGTTTCTTGATCGCCTTGGTCTCTGCAGCCTGCTGGCTGAGCACCTGATGCTTGCCCTTCTTGCCACCGCCCCGCGAGCTGCGCCCGATGCGCAAGCCGGCCGGAATCCGGCCGCCCAGGACATCGTCGACATCCTCGATGTCGATGTCAGCCTGGCGCTTGCTGCGCACGGCTCCTTTTTTGGCCCGTTCGCTTTCGCTGGTTTCCGGGGTAAACTTGACAAAACGCTTCCCTTTCTTGGCCTTTGCCTCATCAAGCTCCGCAGCGCCTGCGGCAGGAGCGACCGCCGCCACCCGCGGCTTCGGCTTCTCCGCCACCGGCCGCTTTGGCCTCGGGCCGCGCGTTTCTTCAGGGGTGGGAATGACGATGGCCGCCCGCTTGATGACCCGGGCCAGCCCCTTGCGCGATTTGTCCACGGCTGGGGCAGCATCCTGCGACTGGTCGCCTGCCGCGGCATCTGCAGCCTCGGGCTCCTGGGAGGGTACTTCGGACTGCTCCGCCGACACGGCCTCTTCGGCCTGGGCCCCGCTCACCTCTTCCCACTCCTCCTCCGGGGCTGCGGCAACTTCTTCCGCCTCTTCCTCCGGAGCGGCAACCTCCCCAGCCTCGGGCGCGGAAACAACCTCGACCTCCTCCTCGGGAGCCGTGGCCGCAACCGGGTGCGCCTCTTCCGCCTCTTCGGCCGCACCGGACTCTCCCGTCTCGGCGACGGGCGCTTCGGCAGGGGGGGGAACTTCCACAGGCACGGTTTTCGTCCGCCTGCGGATGATCGTGGTCCGGCCCTTGCCCTGGATCCGTTTTTCCTCAGTGCGCGTCTGGCCAATGCCGAGACGCTGACGGATTTCCTGCGCCGTATCGTCGTCCAGAGTGGAGCTGTGGGATTTGACGGCATACCCCATGTCTATAAGGGCGGCCACCATGTCCTTTGCTTCCATTTCTGCTTCTTTGGCTAACTCGTAAACCCTGATCTTTGTCATTCCACACTCCCGAAGAGATCGTTCAACTCTTCGTCAAATCCCAGCACTTGCTGACGAAACGCCCTGGTTAATTCTTTATTGTTTTTCAAAAACTTCCGCAGACACTCCGCATCCTTGCAGCAATAGACATGGCGACCGCCATGCCTGTTGCGAAAATCCTTTCTCAGCACACCATGCGCATCCAGGGCGAAACGCCAGAGCGCAGCCCCTTCGCTTTTTCTCCGACAGCCCAGGCAGGTCCTGATCGGCACGTTCTCCCGCCCTCACGCAAAAATCCTCAGGATTCCGCCGAATCCCCTTCCTCAGCAGAGCCCACGCCTTCAACCTTTTCTTTTCCGGCAGCGGCAACCAGCCTGGCAAGCTTCTCCGGGTCCAGGGCGGGGAAATCGGCCAAAAAGGCTTCGGCATCGATCTGCGCCAGCTCCTGGGCGGAACCGATCCCGGAGTCGTAGAGGGCCTCGGCAAACTTTTCGTCCATGCCCTGCACCTCGAGGAGCGATTGGAATCCCTCCTCGATGAATTTCGCATACTTCTGCTCGCTCTTCACGTCGATCCGCCAACCCAGCAACGCTGAAGCAAGGCGCACATTCTGCCCCTGCCTGCCGATGGCCAGGGAAAGCTGATCGTCCGGAACCACCACCAGCAGAGTCTTCTTTTCCTCATCGACCACCACAAGGGAAACCTGGGCAGGCGAGAGGGCATTTGACACATAGCGCGCGGGGTCCGGGCTCCAAGGCACGATATCGATCTTCTCGCCCTGCAGCTCCTGAACCACATTCTGCACCCGCGAGCCCTTCATGCCCACGCAGGCGCCGACCGGATCCACATCCGATTCCGATGAGGTCACGGCAATTTTGGCGCGGGCCCCGGGCTCCCGGCAGACGCCCATGATCTTGACGATCCCTTCAGCGATCTCCGGCACTTCCAAGGCAAAGAGCTTGGCCAGGAACTCGTCGCTGGTCCGGCTCAGAACCAACTGAGGATCCCGGCTCGATTGCCGCACATCAAGGAGCAGGGCGCGAATTCTGTCGCCCTGCCGGTATGACTTGCGGGGCATCTGCTCCTTGGCCGGCAGAATCGCATCGGTGCGGCCAAGGTTGACGATGATGCTGCCCCGCTCGAAACGCTGCACGATGCCGTTGATCACCTCTCCCTTTCTATCCTTGTACATCTCATAGATGACGTCGCTTTCGGCGTCCTTCATCTTCTGAATGATGACCTGTTTGGCGGACTGGGCCGCGATGCGCCCGAGGTCGGCGACATTGTCCATCTTGCTGCCAAGTTCGTCACCGAGCTGCACTTCGGGATCAAGCTCCTGCGCCTCGGCAAAGGAAATCTCGGTCTGCTCGTCCTCCACCTCCTCCACCACCGAGCGGAACTGAAAAAGCTCGACCTCGCCCAGCTCATCGTTATAGCGCACCTCGAGTTCGCGGCGCTGACCATATTTTTTCTTGGCCGCCGACATCACGGCCTCCTCGATGGCATCGATCAGCAACTGGCGATCTATCCCTTTGTCCCTACTGATCTGATCAATGATTCGTTTCAAATCTGACAGCATTGCTCTCTCCTGTCTCCCATGCTTCCTGGCCTCTGGGCCCCCGGGGGCGCGCCAGCATTCCGGCCCGAACTTCCAAGCTGATAGAGTCCGGCGATATCGCCGGGACCACGATTACTTCGTCTCCAACACCTGCCCTCTCCGGAAAATCAAAAAAATCTTCGCCGGGGGACCGCCTCAAAACTCCACGACCAGCCGGGCCTTTTTCACGACGGTCAAGGGAATGCGCAAAACTTCCTCCCCGGTGGCAAGGAGGATACTGCCATCCAGAAATCCGTCGATAAGACCGACGAAAACATTCTGTCCAGCCATTGGCTCCCGGAGCACGACCTTTGCCTTTTTCCCGGAACACCGCAGAAAATCCTTTTCCTTTTTGAGGGGACGATCAAGACCTGGCGAGGAAACCTCCAGGTTGTAAGCCTGCTCAATGGGGTCCTCCACCTCCAGGATATGACCAACCTCACGGCTGAGGTTGGCGCAATCTTCCAGGGAGACCCCCTGGGCACTGTCGATGACGAGGCGCAGCACCCAACCCGCCGCCTCACGGCGAAACTGCAACTCCACCAGTTCGAGGGCAAAATCCTCCACCACCGGTTCGAGAAGCGCGTGCAGGCGGTCCTGCAGTGACTGCTCTTTCTCTTTCTCCGCCAATCCCATAACACCAATAAAAAAAGCGGGCCTGGGCCCACTTTTCACGATTCAAAACCAGGCCGGAATGACCTGATCGCACAATACAAAGAATAGACCAGCCTGCTCACAAGTGGCTTGCATCGCCAACAAGAAAACCTTGCGTTTTCCTCAATGCCGGAGCCAGAGCATCAGAGAATCATTCTGGAGCGGGAAACGGGATTCGANNTCTACCACTGAGTTATTCCCGCAGGCCTGAATAATTTTGAAGATTATACAATTATTTTGACGCTTGTCAAGAGGCGCTCCCCTTTTCAGGGGAACGCCGCAGGCAAAAAGTGGAGGAGCTCTTCTAAAGAATCGTGCGGATGGCGCTGGTGGCCACCTGCAGGAGTTGATTGGGGACAACGCCCAAGGCGATGATGACTAGGACCAGGGCAACGCTCACCGCCTTGGTCATGCCGTCAACCTGCAGCAGGGGTTGTTCTTCCCCATTGCCTGCGTAGGTCACCCGCACCACGGAGAGATAATAATAGATGGAAATGGCCGTGTTGATCGCCGCGATGATGACCAAGGCCAGATGCCCCGCTTTGTACGCGCCGGTAAGCAGCATGAATTTGCCCATGAAGCCGACAAAGGGAGGGATGCCGGCCATGGCGAACATGCTCACCGCGAGGGTAAGCGCCAAGAGCGGCGAGCGCCTGTGCAGGCCGGCAAGATCGGCGATGGCAAGATTTTCGCCCTGCTGGGAAACCTTGCAGATGACCAGGAAGCCGGCAAGGTTCATCACCAGGTAGCCGACGATGTAATAGAATGCCGTCACATAGCCGGCTTCCTGCAGGGTGACCAGGCCGAGCAACACATAGCCGGCATGGGCGATGCCGGAAAAACCGAGCATGCGCTTGATGTCGGTCTGCACCAGGGCGACGAGGTTCCCATAGAGCATGGAACAGACGGAAAGCACGATCAGCATGTTGACGATGGCCTGCGCTTCCGGGGTGACCAGAGCCGTAATCCGGATCAGCATGGCCACGGCGGCAACCTTGGGGACAGAGGCAATGAAGGCCGTGGTTTCATTGGAGGCGCCCTGATAGACATCGGGAACCCAGAAATGGAAAGGGAACACCGCCAGCTTGAAAAAGAAGCCGCCCATGACCATGGCGATGGCGATGAGCGCCACCGGACTGCCCATCATCATCTGCAGCTTCGGCAACAACTCGACAAAATAGGTGGTGCCGGTGAGGCCAAAGAGGTAGCTCATGCCAAAAAGCATGACGCCTGTGGCGACAACCCCGAAGAGTATATATTTGATGGCGGCCTCCATCTGCACCCGCAGGCCGCCGCGGTCCGTGCGCATGGGAACCAGCAGATAGAGCGAATAGGAGGAAAGCTCAAGAGCGATGAACATGGTCAGCAACTCCACGCTGCTCACCATCATGATCAGCCCCAGGGTGCTCAGGAGCAAAAAGAGGTAGTACTCGGCCCGCACCTCGTCTTCAACCCCCTTCAGTTCGCTGCTGAAAAGCAGGACCACGGAAAAACCAAGGGAGATGAAAAGCTTCAGGACCTGGGAAAAGAAATCGATCTTGTATGCATCGTAAAAAAGCAGCCCCTCGCTCCGCAGGCTGGCGAAGCAGATCAGGACGTTGACGAGAGCGATGCTCACCGTGAGGGCGCGGGCCTTTTTGCCGCCGGCCTTTCCCGTGCTCAGGAAAAAGAGGGCCAAGGCGCCAAACAGCAGAAATAACTCAGGGGCAAACAACATGAGCTTCATTTTTTATCCTTTACGTGAGTTCCTTGTACACTTCCGACAAGCCATTACGGCAGCATCAGCTTCGCGATGGAAACAGAGTCGCCCGGGGCCACCCCGACCTGTTCGATCAGATGGGAAACACTGACGTGCAGGACGTTCATGAAGGGCTCGGGAGAAAGGCCGATCCAGAAGACAAAGTACAGCAAGGGAGCCAGGGTAACGATCTCCCGCAAATTCAGGTCGGTGAGATTGGATTGATCAGGATTGTTTGTCCCGCCCCAGACAACGCGCTGGAGCATCCGGAACATATAGGCCGCCGCCAGCACCGCCCCCGGGATGGCGCACGCGGCAACGAGCTTGTAGTCGGCAAAACCGCCGGCCAGAATCAAAAACTCGCCGATGAAGCTGTTGGTGCCGGGGAAGGCCAGGGAGGAAAGGGAGAAAAAGGTCAGAAAAGCGACATACACCGGCATGAAGCGCCCCACGCCGGCGGCGGCGGAAAGCTCCCGACTGTGGGTGCGCTCGTACATCATGCCCACGCAAAAGAAGAGCGCGCCGGTGGTGATGCCGTGATTGATCATCTGGAGAATCGCGCCTTCGATGCCTTTCTGATTGAGGACAAAGATCCCCAGGGTAACGAAGCCCATGTGGCCGACACTGGAATAAGCGATGAGCTTTTTCATGTCCTGCTGAGCCAGGGCGGTGAAGCCGCCATAGAGGATGCCGGCGACGGAAAGCCAGAGGACATAGGGCAGGAAGGTCAGGGTCGCTTCAGGGGTGATGGGCAGGCAGAAGCGCAAAAAGCCGTAGGTGCCCATCTTCAGCAGGACCGATGCCAGGATGACGCTGCCGGCCGTGGGCGCTTCGACATGAGCGGCCGGCAGCCAGGTATGGAAGGGAAACATCGGCACCTTGATCGCAAAGGCGAGAAAAAAGGCGAGAAAAACCAGGATCTGGAAGGTGGAAGAGTAATCCTGCCCCATGAGGGCCGGAATGGAAAAGGTACCCTGGTGCAGATAGAGGGCGATGATGGCGACCAGCAGGAGGACGGAACCGGCCAGGGTGTAAAGGAAGAACTTGATGGAGGCATACACCTTGCGCGGGCCGCCCCAGACCGCGATGAGCAGATACATGGGGATGAGCATCGCTTCCCAGAGTATGTAGAAAAGCACCAGATCAAGGGCCATGAAGACCCCGAGCATGGAGGTTTCCATGAGCAGCAGGCAGATCATGAATTCCTTGACCCGCTTTTCGATATAACGCCAGGAGCCCAGGACACAGAGGGGCATGAGCAGGGTGGTCATCAGGACCAGAAGCAGGGAGATGCCGTCGATGCCGAGGGTATAGTTGATATTGAGCGAGGGAATCCAGGCCAGCTGCTCGCAGAACTGATACTTTGCCGTGGTGACGTCAAACTTCCAATAGAGGGGCAGGGAGATCAGGGCCGTGACAATGGTCACCAGCATCGTCCAGTTCCTGGCCGCGTTTTCGCCGGGGATGCAGAGCAGGATCAGGGCCCCGGCCAGGGGCAGGAAGATCAGGGTACTTAAAATGGGAAACCCCATATCGTTCATCAGCAAAAAGTCCATGTCCCACAATCCTCAATATGAAAAAATTGATGTACTCGCAAAAAAAACCAAAAGTCACAGGTCCGCTGCGCCAAGTCGAAGCGTTACGGCGCGGGAACCTTTGGCATCGCTGTTTTTGCGATGCCAGCAAAAATTAGGCTAAAACGTAGAGTACCAGCACAACAGCAACAAATGAAACCGCATAGAAAATGTTGTATTGCAGCTGTCCGCTCTGGACATTCCGCACCGTGCCGCCTATCCCGCGCACCGTCCTGGCGATTCCGTCCACCACGCCATCAATGGCGTGCCAGTCGAACCATGACCAGAAGCGGGCCGTGGTCATCAGCGGAATCAGGCCAAGATAGCGGTAGGCCTCGCTGACGCAGCTGTCCGCCCACTGGATGGGCTTCTCGGCGAGCCAGAGAAAGCCGCGCCCGCCCATGCGGTAGAACCAGTCGAGGTCGATGCTGATCTTCGGCTCGGGCGCAAGCTTCTTGATGAGAAGGAAGAAGCCAAGGGCGGTGAAGAGCAGGATCTGCAGCGTCTCCGAAAGATGATAGGCGTTGTAGGGATGATAGCCTGCCGCCACCTGCGGATAGGGGAGCATATTGTAGAGATAGGGCGTATAAGAGCCGATCAGGATGCAGAGAAAGGCGGCTATCCCCATGCCCAGCTGCATGTTCCAGGGCGGATCAGCTGCCTTGTCCCAGGTTTCCTGGCTGCAGTTGTTCTTCCCGAACCAGATGAAGTAGGGAACCTTGAGACCGGTGTGGAGGAAGGTACCGGCGGAGGCCAGGGTAAGCAGAAAGGCGGCCCAGTAATTATGCACCTCGAAACCGGCCGCCACGATCATCGCCTTGCTGACAAAGCCGGAAAAGAGGGGGAAGGCCGAAATCGACAACCCGCCGATCATGGTGAAGACAAAGGCCATGGGCATCTTCTTGTAGAGGCCGCCCAGCTCGGAAAACTTGCTCTTGCCGGTCATGTGCAGCACCGAGCCGCAGCCCATGAAAAGCAGCCCCTTGTAGAGGATATGGGCAAAGGCATGGGCGCAGGCGCCGTTGATGGCAAGCTCGGTGCCGATGCCGACGCCGGCCACCATGTAGCCGACCTGGCTGATGATGTGGTAGGCGAGGAGGCGCCGGGAATCATTTTCAAGCACCGCGTAGACAACGCCATAGAGGGCCATGCAGACGCCCAGCGGCACCAGGATGTCCATCCCGGCAAAGCCGCGGGCCAGGGCGTAGACCGCGGTCTTCGTGGTGAAGGCGCACATGAAGACGGCGCCGGAGACGGTGGCCTCGCCGTATGCGTCCGGAAGCCAGGCATGGAAAGGCGGCACCGCGGCGTTCAGGATAAAACCGATCAGAATCAGATAGGTATAGAGGCTCGGGGCATCAACGCCGATGGGCCCGAAGGAATAATCACCGCCCGTCGCCTTGTAGCGGAGAATGAAGCCGGCAAGCAGGGCAAGGCCGCCGGCGGTATGCACCAGCAGGTAGCGATAGCCCACGGCCAGAGACTGCGGCCGGCGGCGGAACCAGACCAGGAAGACAGAGGCAAAGGCCATCAGCTCCCAGAAAAGGAAAAGAACCAGATAGTCGCCGCAGAAGATGACGCCCAGGGAGCCGGCCACATAGAGCCAGGCCGCGACATGCTGGTAATCCTCCTCGACATGGAGCCCGTAGATGGTGCCGATGATGCACATCAGGGTCATGATGTATGCAAAGACCATGCTCAGTCCGTCGATCCGGCCGAAGGTAAGGTGCCAGTCCAGGAACTGGATCACCCCATAGGTGCCGTTATGGCCCTGCATGGTGATGACATCAAGAAAGGCCAGGGTCGGAATTATGACCAGATAGGGCCTTTTCAGCCATTTCGGAATGAGTGGCAGGAGAAAGGCGCCAACAATGAGTATGAGGGCCGGATGCAGCCAAAAATCAGTTATCATAGTAATCCTCACGGGTCATGATTCCCAGATGACCATACCACTTCGAAACGATGATGATCAGCACACAGGCCACGAAGCCAAAGGCTGCCCAGAAGCCGGGGATATGCTCCGCCGCCGTATGCGCGTGCTCCTTGGAGACGAAGAGCACGTCCCAGGCCACGAGAAGAGCAAGGCCCACATAGCAGAGCCGAATCACCAGCTGCAAACGGTCGCGGAAAAAATCAATCAATTTCACTATCATCCTGTCACCGCCTTGACAAAGTTCATGATAAAGTCAGGATAGATTCCGATAATCACGGAGATGATCGCTGCGATCATGATCGGCACCACCATGGTCAGGGGCGCCTCCTTGATGCCCTCGTAGGCCTCGCCAGCCGGACGCTTGCCGAAAAAGGCCTTGTAGGTGACCGGGGCGAAATACCCTACATTCAGCAGAGTACTGGCCAGCAGAACCAGCAGGATGCCGATATAATGGGTCTCCATCTCCATGGTGCCCACCAGCAGCTTCCACTTGGTGACAAAGCCCGCCACCGGCGGGGCGCCGATCATGCTGAGGGAGGCGATGGCAAAGGCGCCGAAGGTAAAGGGCATGGTCCGTCCCAGGCCGCTCATCTCGGAGATGCACTTCTTGTGGGTGGCCACGTAGATGGCGCCGGCGCAGAAGAAGAGCGTGATCTTGGAAAAGGCATGGTTGGCAATATGGATGAGTCCACCCTGGATGCCGCTGGTGGTGAGCAGCGCCACGCCGAGGACGATGTAGGAAAGCTGGCTCACCGTGGAATAGGCGAGCCTGGCCTTGAGGTTGTCCTTGGAGAGGGCGATGATCGAAGCGGCCAGAATGGTGAAGGAAACAAAATAGGCAGTGGGGATGCCGAGGTTCAGCGCATTCATCAGGTCGGTGCCGAAGACATAGAGCATGACCCGGGTCGTGCAGAAAACACCGACCTTGACCACCGCCACCGCATGCAGGAGCGCGGAAACAGGGGTCGGAGCGACCATGGCTCCGGGAAGCCAGTTGTGGAAGGGCATGATGCCGTTTTTGGCAAAGCCGAGGATGCAGAAGATATAGAGCACGGTCACCAGCACGCCATGGCTGTCAACGGTGCCGGCGGGAAAGATGCCGCTCTGAATGTTGTGCGGAAAATCCAGGGTGCCGGTCAGGACATAGATGAGGATCATCGCCGGGAGGACCAGGCCTTTGGCCGTGGTGGTCAGGTAGACGATGTATTTCTTCGCCCCCTCGTAGCCCTCTTCGTCCTGGTGGTGAGCGACCAACGGATAGGTGCAGATGCTGACGATCTCGTAGAAGAGATAGAGGGTGAAGAGATTGTCGGAAAAGGCAACGCCGATGGCGCCGAAGAGGGCGAGAGCGAAACAGGCGTTGAAGCGGGTCTGGGCATGCTCATGAAGCCCCCGCATATAGCCGGCCGAATAAAAGACCGCCAGCATCCAGAGAAAAGAGGCGACCACGGCAAAGATCATGGAAAAGGCATCGACCCGCAGGGTGATGGAGAGTCCGGGCAGGATGCTGAAAAGCTGATAGACAATGGTCCTGCCCTGCCCCAGCGGCGCGGGCGCCACCGTGGTGATCATCGAGGCGATGATGGCAAACATCGTCACCGCGGCGACGAAGGACCACGATTCCCGCACATTGGGCTTGCGGCCGGAGAGCATCACCAGAACGGAACCGGCCAGGGCCGTCAGTATGGCAAGCAGTGGTTTTACGGAAACAATTGTATCCATGACCCTTATCCCTTTTCCTCTCTCACCTTTGCGGCAGCCGACAAAGCACAGCCGCACCGGTAATTGCGTTACGCTCGTTGACTTCTTTGCGTCGGACCTTGCCGGCCATTCCGGCCGCACGGGCCATCAGCCGTTCAACTCCACCACGTCCTCGGTGTCGATGGAGCGGTAATTCCGATAAACAGCGACAATTATACTCAGGGCGATGGCGGCCTCGGCCGCGGCGATCGCCATGATGAACAGAGTAAAGATCTGCCCCACCGTGGGGTTGGGGGCAAGGAACCGGTTGAAGGCCATGAAGTTGACCGAGGCGCCAGCAAGGATCAGCTCTGCGGCGATCAGCATGCCGATGAAGCTCTGTCGCTGCACCATGCCGTAGCAGCCGAAGCCGAAAAGAAGGGCGCCCACGACCAGATAGGTATCGAGGCTGTTGTTCAAGACAAGGATGTTCATGCTTTGCTCCTCCCGGCCCGGGCCAGTACCAGCGAGCCGACGATGGCGACGAAGAGTACGACCGAAATCAATTCAAAACTCATGCTGTAGGTGGTCAACAGTGCTTCGCCCAGCCTGGCCAGGGAACCATCGTTGGCCTGGCAGGCGCTTTTGTACCACTCGGTCTTCAGCGCCATGCCGGCCAACGCCCAGGAGAGGATGCCGCTGGCGAGGATCCCCAATGGGCCTATCAAACCGTTGCGCTGCCGCAACCGCTTCAACTCGGAGGATTCGGCGAGCATCACGGCAAAGATGATGGTGACACAAATGGCCCCCACATAGATGAGGATCTGCATCAGGGCGACAAAGGGGCTGTTCAGGTAGTAATAGAGGCCGGCCACCCCGAGAAAACAGAGGGCGAGGCCGGCCACGGCGCGGATCAGGTTCGTGCTGCAGGTGGCGATCACGGCCCCGGCCAGGGTGACGCCGAGCAGCCCCAGAAACAACAGCCCGGCCAGGCCTTCAACTGTGAAGAGGGAGGGCTCCATTATTTCTTTTCCTCCAAACGTTTTTTAAGATCGAAAACATACGCTTCCTTCCTGAGACCGGCGAGATTGTAGTCCTTGGAGAAGGTGATGGCGCCGAAGTTGCAACTTTCCACGCAGAGACCGCAAAGGCTGCACTTGGTAAAGTCAAGGGTGTACTCGGAGAGCACCTTGCCCTTTCCCCCTTCCTTCTTCTCGCCCTCCACGGTGATGCAGCCGGATGGGCAGGCCTTCTGGCACATCCCACAGACCACGCACTTCGTGCCGCCGGTTTCCTCATCGCGCACCAGCTCGATATGGCCCCGGAAGCGCGGGGTCATGGGCAGGGTCTGCCGGGGATACTGCACGGTCACCACGGGCTGGAAAAAATACTTGATGGTAATCCCCAGCCCGACGAAGAGGCTCCAGGTCCCGCTGATAATCTCTTTCAGATAGTCGATCATGATCAAAACACCTTTATCATGGCACTGGTAAGAATCAGGTTAAAGAAGGAGATCGGTATCAAAATCTTCCAGGAAAGGTTAAGCAAGCTGTAAAAGGTGGTGCGCGGATAGGTCCAGCGGATCCAGATCACCGTGAAGATCAGAAAGTACATCTTGAGAAGGAACCAGTGCACACCCGGGAACAAGCCGAAGGGGCACTGCCAGCCGCCCAGGAAGAGGATGGTGGCGACGCTTGCGCCGATGACGATGTTGGCATACTCGCCCATGAAGAAGACGCCGAAACCCATGCCGGGGTATTCGGTGAAGGCGCCGGCAATGAGCTCGCTTTCCGCCTCGGCCATGTCGAAGGGCGCCCGATTGGTCTCGGCCAGCATGCAGACAAAGAAAATCAGAAAAGCCACCGGCATGAGCGGGCTCGCCGCAAGATTGAGGATGTTCCAGTTCCAGAAACCACCCTGCTGCTGCATGACGATCTCATGGAGATTCATGGTGCCGGTGATCATCACCAGGGTCACCACCGTGATCAGCATGGGGATTTCATAGGCCACGTTCTGGGATACCACGCGGGCCGCGGAGATCACCGCGTATTTATTGCGGGAGCCCCAGGCGCCCAGGAGCAGGCCGAGCACGTTCACCGAGGCAAAGGCAAAGATCATCAACAGGCCGATGTCGATGTTCCTGGCCACCAGGTTTTCCCCATAGGGGATGGTGACAAAGCTCATGATGGCCGGAACCATCACCAGGATGGGGGCAATCTTGAAGAGGATGGGATCGACCCCGGCCGGGACGATGAGCTGCTTGGTCATCAGCTTGATGCCATCGGCCAGCGGCTGCAAAAGCCCAAACGGTCCTACCTCCTTGGGGCCGATACGTCTCTGGATATGCCCAGCCTCTTTGCGCTCCAGCCAGACCAGATAAGCGGCGTTCAGGGCGGCAAAGGCAATAATCCCCACGAGGAAGATCAGCAGCCTTATAACTTCAGGATGTAGACTCATGACTTGCGACTCCTTACCTGTCGATCTCGGGGATAACCAGATCCAGACTTCCCATCAGTGCCAGGGCGTCGGGGAGCAGCATGCCCCGGCAGGCCTCGCCGAAAAGACTCAAGTTGGAAAAGGTGGGCGACCTCAATTTCAAGCGGTATGGGGTATTGCTCCCATCGCTCACCACCCGCACCCCGAAGGAACCGCGGGCCGTCTCAACGGCGTGGTAGTAATCACCCTTGGCAGGCTTGATGATTTTCGGCGCCTTGGCGGCCATGACCGGCCCCTCGGGCAACTTATCCAGGGCCTGTTCGACGATCCGCATGGACTGCTCGATCTCATCCATGCGCACCATGTAGCGGGCCATGGAATCGCCCTCCGTGTAAACCGGCACGTCGAAGCGCAGTTCCGGATAGATGGAATAAGGCTCGTGCTTGCGCACGTCGAAATTGATGCCGGAGCCGCGGGCCACCGGACCGGTGGCGCCGTACTTGCGGCACATCTCCTCGGAAATGGGCCCGATCTCCTGGAGCCGCTTCATGAGGATGATGTTCTTGGTGACCAGGGCATGATACATGGGCATGCGCTCCCGCAGCCTTTTGATGAAAGCGCGGGCGCCGGCGGCAAAGTTCTCGTCGATGTCATTGTAAACACCGCCGAAACGGAAATAGCAGTAAGTGAGGCGTGAACCTGTGACCGACTCCAGGAGATCAAGGATCTGTTCACGATCGTCAAAGGCATAGAGCAGGGGCGAGAAGCCGCCCAGATCGAGGACAAAGGCGCCGAACCAGAGCAGATGGCTTGAGATTCGATTGAGCTCGGTGGTGATAACCCGCAGATACTCCGCCCGCTCCGGCACCTCGATGCCGGCCGCCCGCTCCACCACGCTCACATAGCCGTGATTGTAGGCAAGGGCATGCAGGTAGTCCATCCGGCCGGTGTTGGGCATGAACTGGGCCCAGGTCCGGTTTTCCCCCATTTTTTCATGCATGCGGTGGATGTAGCCGAGGACCGGTTCCGCGTCCACGATGTATTCGCCGTCCATCACCAGCTTTACCCGCAGAACGCCGTGGGTGGCCGGGTGTTGCGGGCCCAGGTTCAGGACGAAGGTCTCATTGGTTTGGGTTTGGGCAAAGGCGCTCATACGTGAAAATCCTTCTTGAGGGGATGGAAGTCGGCATCTTCTGGCAAAAGAAGCGGCGCCAGATAGGGATGGCCGACAAACTTGATCCCGAAGAAATCATGGGTTTCCCGCTCATGCCAGTTGGCGCCGGGATAGATGTGCGAGATGGTCGGCACCTCCGGATTGCTGCGGGGAACACGGGTTCGCAGCACCACCCGGCAGAACTCGGCAAAATTATTGAAGTCGTAGACGACCTCCATTTCTTCGCTGAAGGGCTCGACAGGAGCGGCCGGAATCGCCACGCCAGCCTCGGCCTCCTTTTGGGCCGCCTTCTGGGCCTCCTCGTCACCGCCTGCGTCAGCAACCTTCTTGGCCGCAGCCTTGCCGGCATCCTGGGCCTTCTTCTTGGCGGCGGCCACCGCGTCCTTGTGGGCGTTCTCTTTTTCTCCCAACCAGTCCACCCCGGTGATCGCCTCGATGAAAAAGCCTTCCTTGTCGAGCACGCTTACCGCCTCGACAACCTGGGTGGCGGAAACGGTCACATCAAGGAGAGCCCCCTTCTTCGCATGCTCTGCTTCAGCCAACGCTTCGGGGGCAATGACGGCCAGAGCCTGCTTGATCGCATTGAGCTTCATGATCAACCGACCTCCACTCTCGGAAACCGGCGGGAACCGGTCACCTTCTCTTCAAGTTCCAGGATTCCCTCGATCAGGGCTTCGGGCCTCGGCGGGCAGCCGGGGATAAAGACATCCACCGGGAAAAGCTTTTCCGCGCCCTCGACAATGCCGTACTGGCCCTCAAAGAGAAAGGGTCCGCCCGAGATGGCGCAGTTGCCCATGGCGATAACCCACTTGGGCTCGGGCATCTGGTCGTAGAGGGTTTCCACGGCCGGGGCCATTTTTTTACTGATGGTGCCGGCGACGATCATCACATCGCACTGGCGGGGCGAGGGCCTGAACACCTCGGCGCCGAAGCGGGCCAGATCGAAACGGGAGGCACCGGTGGCCATCATCTCGATGGCGCAGCAGGCAAGCCCGAAGGTCATCGGCCAGAGAGAGTTGGCCCGCCCCAGGGCGAGCAGCTTGTCAAGCTGGGCAAACTGAACTATCGGGGGTTGTATATTTTGCGTTCCCACTTAAACACTCCCTTTTTCCAGGCATAGATGATTATCAGCGAAAGGATTCCGACAAAGATCAAAATCTCGACAAAGGCGTAGAGGGCGCCGACCAGCGTCTGTGATTTGTAGACAAGCGCCACGGGGAAGAGAAAAAGGATGTCCACAGCAAAGGCGACGAACATCAGTGCATAGAGGTAATAGACGATGCCGAAACGGATCCAGGCGTCGCCAATGGGCACCATGCCGCACTCGATGAGCTGCTCGGTTTTCTGCTGGGTATTTCTGGTAGAGCGGGCGGCAAGGAGTTTCGCGATGACGAAGGGACCGATGGCGAAGCCCAAACCGCCCAGGAAAAAGGCTGCCACATAGAGAAGATCTACGGTTGCTTGCTGTTCCACGACTAAGCTCCTTAGGTTGAAGCACGTTATACGGATAGCTTCCGACCTAAATAGCCCGATCAAAAATCGATGTCAAGGAAATACTGAATGAGCATTCAGGAAAAACAGGCCCTGATTTCGCAGCATCCAGGATATTTAATTTTCCACTGAAAAACAGGAGGTTAGCAGACAAGTCCCGCCCCCCTCTTGCGGGTGGCGCCGGGGCGGGAGGAAGTGGAATTCAACACAAATTCAAGAAGTTATTGCCAGTAAAAATACCTTCCGTATTTTTACCTAAGCATTGCCCCCCTGTCCTGCTCCGGCGAGGAGCGCCAGGAGCCTCTGGTGGATATTGTCAAAGCCACCATTGGACATGATGGCAACCACGTCCCCTCCCCCGGCGGTGCTGACGAGATGGGCAAGGATCGCTTCGGTCGAAGGGAAATAGCGGGCGGAGATGCCCCGGGCAAGAAGGTCGTCAACAAGCTGACGCGAGGAGAACTGCTCATGGGCGGGAACATTGGCCAGCGGCATCGGCTCCCGGACCAGCACCTCGGCTGCGCCGGCAAAGGAATCGGCATAGGCCTCCTGGAAGACCCTGCGCCGGCTGGAATTGGTCCGGGGCTCGAAAACCGCGACCAGACGCTTGCCCGCGTATGCAGCCGCGAGGGCGGCAAGGGTTTCGCGCACCGCCGTGGGATGATGGGCGAAATCATCGATCACCGTCACCCCGCGCACGACGCCCCGCACCTCCTGTCGCCGCCTGACCCCCTGGAACGCTCGCAGCCCACTGGCGATCGCTTCCTGTCCGACGCCGAGGAAATCGAGGACCGCGATCACCGCCAGGGCGTTCAGGGCATTGTGCCTGCCGGGAAGGACATTCAGGAAGGAGCCGAAGGGCTGGCCCTTTTTCATGGCGACAAAGGTGGTGCCCCCCGGTTCCACCCGCAACCCGTCGAGACGCCAGAGGGCATCCGGCGCGCTCCCGTAGCCGAGCACCGGGCACGGCGCCGCCGCGACCAGCTCCCGGACCACTGGATCGTCCAGACAGGCGACGAGGCAACCTGCCGGAGGCATGATGGCCACCAGCTTCCGGAAGGAGGACTTGATCGCCTCCAGATCGGCATAGATATCGGCATGGTCGAATTCTATGCTGGTGACGATGGCGACATGGGGGCGATAGTGGAGGAACTTCGGCCCTTTATCGAAGAAGGCCGTGTCGTATTCATCCCCCTCGGCCACAAAATACTCCCCGCCGGCCACGTTGAAGTTCCGGCCAAAGGCCTGCACCAGACCGCCGATCATAAAACTCGGCGCAAGACCTGCCCCGTGCAGCAGGGTGGCCAGGAGCGAGGATGTCGTGGTCTTGCCGTGGGTTCCGGTCACCACCAATGATTTCTTTGCCCCGATGAAAAAATGGCCGAGAGCCTGCGGAAAGGAGGCGTAGGGGAGACCAAGCTCGGCGAGAGCCAGGGCCTCGGGATTGTCGCGGCGGATAACGTTGCCGACAACCACCAGGTCAGGCCGCGGCGTCAGGTTCGCGGGCGAATACCCGGATTGCACCGGGATGCCTTCCTGGGCGAGAAAGTCGCTCATCGGCGGGTACACCTGCTGGTCGGAACCGGTCACCACAAAACCCGCGCTCTTCAGCATGCCGGCCAGCGCACCCACACCGGTGCCGCAGATGCCCATGAGGTGAATATGACGGATGGTTTCGGGGAAATAATTCAGGGCAGGATCGAGGGTCACGTGCTTGCCTGGCGAGTCTACGATTTGACAGTATCCCGCACCGCCTGATAGATGGCGCGAAAGGTTTCGTCGAAATTGCCTGGCGCCAGGCGGCCAACCTCGATGAACTTGATGACGATCTCCTTGGCCACCTTGAGAATGGCGTCGTCGGTGATCGGCTTCAAAAAAGGTTCGGTATTTTTTCCAGGATTACTCATGGCGAGCAGAAAAAAGGCAAAGAAAAACCCCTGCCACAAGAAGAAGGCCAATTCATTCAAGGTCGGCAGAGGTTGACCTCTTGAGAAAAACCGGCAAGGCCCTCCCCAAGGGTTCGTTTGCAAAAGAAATTGGTGGAGCTAAGCGGGATCGAACCGCTGACCTCTTGAATGCCATT
>DDXK01000024.1 GCA_002347185.1 Desulfobulbaceae bacterium UBA2262
CGGGTGGTGCAGATGGAGCCGGGGCCGACCCCCACCTTGACGCAATCGGCGCCCGCTTTGATCAGCGCCTCGGCTCCCTCGGCGGTGGCCACGTTGCCGGCGATGACCTGCAGCTCCGGGAAGGCGTCCTTGATGCGGACCAGGGCGTTGATGATGTTTCGGGAATGGCCGTGCGCGGAATCGAGCACCACCACGTCGACCCCGACCTTGATCAGCTGCTCCACATGGTCGAGGCCGCTGTTCACCCCGATGGCCGCGCCGGCTCGCAGGCGGCCGAGATCGTCCTTGGCCGCGAAGGGATATTTTTTCACCTTCTCGATATCCTTGATGGTGATCAGGCCCTGGAGATGGTTTTCGTCATCCACCACCAGGAGCTTTTCGATGCGGTGCTCGTGGAGGAGCGCCTTGGACTGCTCCAGGGTGATTCCCGGTTTGGCGGTGACCAGATGCTTGCTGGTCATCACATCCCGCACCAGGAGATTTTCGTCGGAGACGAAACGGAGGTCGCGGTTGGTGACGATTCCGACCAGCTTCTTGCCGCTCAGCACCGGCACGCCGGAGATGCGGTAGCCGCGCATGATTTCGTTGACTTCGCGCACGGTCTGATCTTCGTTCACCGTGATCGGGTCGATGATCATGCCCGACTCGGATTTCTTGACCTTCTGCACCTCGCGGACCTGCTCTTCCACGCTCATGTTCTTGTGGATGATGCCGATGCCGCCCTCCCGGGCCATGGTGATGGCGGCCCGGTGTTCGGTCACCGTATCCATGGCGGCACTGACCAGGGGGATGTTCAGGGTGATGGACCTGGTCAGGCTGGTGGCCAGGCTCACCTCGTTGGGCAGAATCTCCGAGGCTGCCGGCATCAGAAGCAGATCGTCAAAGGTATAGGCATGTTCGATTTTTTCTAGTGACATCGAGAACTCCCTTGAAAGTGATGGTCTGGTAAAACTCCCAAAAGCCACCCTGTGGACACAGTGGGGGCCACGGCTTTCCCCGTGCGTGGCGTTTTGATGGCAGAGGGGCCGGGGAGAAGGCCGTTTGATTTTTCACTTTAAAAAACTTCCGGTCCCGAGGTCAATGGCGAGTTGCGGGGCCGGGACCGTCGGGGCCGGTTTTTCTTTCCCCGCTCTTTTCGCGGGCGCTCAGGAGGATGCCCTCCAGCAGCCCGGCGTCGCTGACCACAAGCTCGGGACAGCCCAGGAGCCGGAGCAGTTCCTGGTAGATCAGGGCGCCGGCCACGATGATTTCTCCCCTGCCCAGGTCAAGGCCGGGCAGGGTGTTGCGCACCGCCACCGGCAGGGCGGCGAGCTCTGCGATGAGGGCGGTCAGCCGGGATAGGGGCAGGATAAAATTCTGTACTCTCCGCTCGTCATACTCCCGCAGGCCCAGGGCCAGGGCGGCGAGGCTGGTGGCGGTGCCGCCGCAGCCGACAACAAATGGCGAGCCCTGGGCGGGAAGCCGGCCGGGAAACGTCTTCAGCCCGGGGCCCAGCACCGTTGCGATCCTGGCCAGCATGGCATCCGGCGCAGCCCCGAATTCTTCGCTCAGGGCGACGGCACCCAGCGGCAGGCTTTTCACCGCGGGGGGGCCGCCTGCCTCCTTGCCGGCAAGCAGTTCCGTGCTTCCCCCGCCCACATCGGCGAGAAGGAGGGGCTGGCGCGCCTTTCTGCCCAGGCCGGCACAGACGCCGGCCTGGCTCAGGGCCGCCTCCTCCTCGCCGCTGATCACCTCCACCCGGCAGCCGAGGATGCCGGAGGCCATGGCAAGAAACTCTTCCCGATTGGCGGCCCGGCGGAGGGCATGGGTGCCGCAGGCGCGGAGAACCAGGGGGGCATGGCTGGCCAGGCTGGCGGCAAAGCGGGAAAGGGCCTCCGCGCCCCGCGCCATGGCGGCCTGGGAAAGCCTGCCGCTTCTGGCGAGACCTTCGCCGAGGCGGACGGTGGCAAGCTCCTTGTGGAGCGGGATCATGCCGGTGCCGGTTCCCCGGGCAATGAGCAGGCGAAAGGTGTTGCTGCCGAGATCGATGGCGGCCGTCGTGCTCCTGCTTTGCCGTTGCCTCATTCTGGCGAATCCATTACTCTGTTCTCTGTTCCTGAGACTTTCGTCCAGGCGTTCCGGCAGTCGCCGCAATCCTTACTTTCCCCAGGGTATCGCCATGCTGCTTGAAATCAATCCCGACAATCCCCAGCCCCGCCTGATCCAGCAGGCTGCCGTGGCCCTGCGCAAGGGCGCGGTGATCTGCTATCCCACCGACACCGTCTACGGCATAGGCTGCGACATCTTCAACCAGAAGGCGATCCGCCGGATCTATCAAATAAAAAAGAGGCCGGCACACCAGCCCTTCAGCTTCATGTGCTCAAGCCTCAAAAACGTCAGCACCTATTGCCATGTCTCCAACGCCGGCTACCGGATCATGAAAAAGGAGCTGCCCGGGGCCTACACCTTCATCCTGCAGGCCACCAAGCTGGTGCCGAAGATCATGATCACCAAGCAGAAAACCGTGGGCATCCGGGTACCGGCCAGCAATATCTGTCTTGCCCTGGTCGAGGCCCTGGGCAATCCCATCGTCAACACCAGCCTTATCCTGGGCCCGGACGAGCCGCCCATCAGCCAGGCCTTCGAGATCGAAGAAAAGATCGGCCGGCTGGTGGATATCATCATCGACGGCGGGCCCCTCTATCCGCAGCCTTCCTCGGTGGTTTCCCTGCTCACCGACCCGCCTGAGGTGCTCCGGCACGGCAAGGGCGATACCTCGCAGTTTTGAGAATCAGGCCCGCGTCGCCCCTTATTTCCCGTTCTCGATGAGCGCGTCCTTGAGCGATTTGCTCATGGTGAAGTGCAGATTCTTGCGGGAGGGAATTTCCATCACCTTGCCGGTGCGGGGGTTCTTGGTGGTGCGCGCCTTGCGGGGACGCACCGAAAAACTGCCGAACCCGCGGATTTCCACCCGGCGGTCTTCGGCCAGCGCCTCGACAATGGTATCCAGCATGATGTCGATCGCCTGGCTCACATCTTTTTTCAGGTAGCCGTCCATTTCGTCGGCAACCGCATTGACCAAATCGCGTTTCAGCATCTTCTCCTCGGACTCCTATCGAAAAATTCCGGTCCATTCATAGGCAAGAACCGGTCCAGACACGGTGGTCTGGTGGAACAGTGATTGACTTTTTTTGCCGGTGAGCAGGCGGAAGATGGTGAATTCCTCCTCTTCCGGATAGATGAGTTGCGGCATCTTTTCCCCGTCGATGCCCGCCAGCTCTGCAGCCAGCAGGACTGCGTCGGTAAAGTTGCCGAGCTGGTCGACAAGGCCGTACTCCTTGGCCTGCTGTCCGGAAAAGATCCGGCCATCGGCGATCCTGCGGACCTTCTCTTCGGGCACCGCTCTGCTTTCCACGGCGGCCTGCACGAACTGGCCGTGGACGATATCGATCAGGCCCTGCAGCATCTGCCGCTCCTCCTCGGTCATGGGGCGGGAGGAGGAGCCGATATCCTTGAGCTTGCCGCTCTTAACCACCTCGCTCTTATAGCCGATCTTTTCGAACAACCCTTCCAGGTTGGCGAACTTGAAGATCACCCCCATGCTGCCGGTGAGTGTTCCCGCGTTGGCCACGATCTGGGCCGCGCCCAGGGAGACATAGAGTCCGCCCGAGGCGGCCACCGAGCCCATGGAGGCGACCACCGGCTTTATGGCGTTGGTGCGCCGGACCTCTTCGTAGATCTCCTGGGAGGCGCCCACCGTGCCGCCCGGGCTGTCGACCCGGAGGACAATGGCCTGCACCTTTTCGTTTTCGCGGAAGCTGACCAGCTGTTCGATGGTCTCTTCTGATTCGACAATAACGCCCTTGACGTCGACCACGCCGATGCCTTGCCTGGCAAAGATTTCCGCCTGGCTCGGGCTGGTGAGGCTGGAAACAAAAAAGGTTATTCCGCCCCAGAAGAACAGCATGATGGCGGCCAGGACCAACAGCCCTGAGAACACCGGATGCCTGTGGCGGAATAACCTTTCTGACATGACAGACTCAAGTTGAAAAAAGTTTAACGTTTACTCCTGGGCCTTGTTGTCCATCTCTTCCTTCAGCAGGTCGCCGATGGTGGAAGGCCCGCTCTTGGCCTGTTTCTGCTTGTACTCCTCGTAGGAGCCTTCGCCGGAATCGTCGGTGAGGGCCTTGATGGAGAGACCGATTTTACGGTCCTTGGCGGAAACATTGATCACCTTTGCTTCGAGACTGTCCCCGACATTGTACATGCCCACCGGGGTGGTCACCTTCTCCTTGCTGATCTCGGAGACATGCACCAGGCCTTCGATGCCCTCTTCAACCTCCACGAAGACGCCGAATTCGGTGACATTGGTGATCTTGCCCTGCACGGTGGTGCCCACCGGATACTTCTCGATGGCCGCCTGCCAGGGATCGGGCTCAAGCTGCTTGACGCCCAGGGAGAAACGCTCGTTCTCGCGGTCGATCTTCAGAACCACGGCCTGAATGGTTTCACCCTTGGCATACTTCTCGGACGGATGCTTGATGCGTTCGGTCCAGGAAAGGTCGGAGACATGGATCAGGCCGTCGATGCCTTCCTCGATGCCGATGAAAACGCCGAAGTCGGTGATGTTCTTGATCTTGCCCTCGATGATGGAGCCGACCGGATAATTCTCGCTGACCAGATCCCAGGGGTTGGGCTGCAACTGCTTCATGCCCAGGGAGATCCGCTTGGCATCCACGTCGATATTGAGGATGACCACTTCCACCGCATCGCCGACGCTGACGATTTTGGAGGGGTGACGCGTCTTCTTGGACCAGGACATCTCGGAAACGTGGATCAGCCCCTCAACGCCTTCCTCAAGCTCGGCGAAGACGCCGTAATCGGTGATGCTCACCACCTTGCCCTTGGTTTTGGCGCCCACCGGGTAACGGTTCTGCACGGTGGCCCAGGGATCGTCCTTGAGCTGCTTGACGCCCAGGGAGACCTTGTCGTTTTCGCGGTCGTACTTGAGCACCTTGACCTGGATCTCTTCGCCCACCTTGAAGAGCTTGGAGGGATGGGAGACGCGGCCCCAGGAGAGGTCGGTGATGTGGCAGAGGCCGTCCATGCCGCCCAGGTCGATGAAAATGCCGTAGTCGGTGATGTTGGTGATGGTGCCGGTGACGTTCTGACCCTCGATGAGGTTGGACTGCATCTCCTCGCGCAGCTTCTTGCGCTCGTCTTCGAGGATCGCCCGGCGGGAGATCACCACGTTGTTGCGCTTGCGGTTGTATTTGAGGACCTTGAAATCAAAGGTCTGGCCGATGAGGCTGTCCAGATCCTTGACAGGCCGCAGATCGATCTGTGAGTAGGGCAGGAAGGCGGGAACGCCGATATCGACGGAGAGACCGCCCTTGACCCGGCTGTCGATCCGGCCGCTGATGGTGCCGTCGGCCTCCTGGATCTTGGCGATGTCTTCCCAGACCTTGATGCCGATGGCTTTTTCGCGGGAGAGCTTCAGGCCGCCCTCGGCCTCGCGCTTCTCCACGAAGACGTCAAAGTTGTCGCCGACCTTGACCTCGATCTCGCCATTTTCGTTCCTGAACTCGGAACAGTGGATCTCGCTTTCCGACTTGTCGCCAATGTCGACCACGACAAAATCGTTGGAAATGGCGATAACTGTGCCGGAGACCACCTCGCCGACCTCCGCCACCTTGAGGCTTTCCTCGAACATCTGAGCAAAGCTCATTTCACCTGCATCGACATCGGACTTTGTTTTGGTTGTTGTTGTGCTTTTTGCCATGGAAACTCCTCCTTTGTTAGATCGGGCTTATATACCAGAGAAAGTGCGCAAATACAAACCTTTTATCTGGACGGGCAGGGCAGGGGGAGGAGCGGCGGGCAGGGATGGTGATAACAATTTGAAAAAAAAGGAGATTGTGGTGGGTGACGCTGGGCAGGGGGAGGGGGATTTTGGCAGGATCAGTCGAAAATCGGCACCGAGGAGTCGGAAAGCACCTGATTGCCCCCCTTGCTTTTGCTTTCGTACAGAGTTTTGTCCGCCCTGGCAACCAGATCGGCGATATCCTCTGGCCAGGAGCGGCCCGGGTGGCGGACAAACTGGGCCAGCCCGACGCTGAGGCTCGTGGAGGCATACGGTTCCTGCTGGCGGTAGCGCTCGAGGATGCGGGTGGCGATCTGCCCTGCCTGCTCGATGGTGGTGTAGGGGATGATGACCGCGAATTCGTCGCCGCCGAAGCGGAAACACCAGTCGACGTTTTCTCTGGTGCAGTGCAGGAGGATTCTCCCTATTTCCTGCAGGGCGCGGTCTCCGGCCTGGTGGCCGTAGCGGTCGTTGTATTCCTTAAAATGGTCCACGTCGAGCAGGGCGAGAAAGATCGGGTAGCCTTGGCGATGGGCGCGGGGGATCTCTTCCTGCAGCTTGATTTCGAAGCAGCGGCGGTTGAAGAGGTCGGTGAGCGTGTCGGACATGGAGAGGTGTTCGAGCTTTCGGATCAGACGCTGTTCCCGGATCACCCGGCTCAACTTGGCCTCGAGCTCGTCAACATTGAAGGGCTTGGAGATGAAGTCGCTGGCGCCGGCCCGGATCACCTCGGTGTAGGTGTAGGAATCGGTATAGCCGGTAATGACGATGACTTCGATCTGGGGGTATTCGGTCTTGATGTGTTTGAGCAGCTGCATGCCGTCGCAGCGCGGCATGGTCATGTCGGTGATGACGACGGTGAAATCGTTCTGCTTGAGCTTCTCCTTGGCCACTTCTCCGTCGGTCGCGGTGTCGAAGGCGAAGCCGAAAGAGAGCATGGAGACCTTCAGCATCTCAAGGATGAAGGGGTCGTCATCCACCAGCAGGATGCGGGGATGGATTTCGCTGGGCTGTTCGCTGGGCGGCAAAATAATCATCCACTATTTTTTTGTGGTCAAAGGCCAGGGGCGGCAGGGTCTCTGCGCTGAATATCTCCGCCTCGGCCGCATCGTCGCCGGGCCGCGGCGCGCCGACGGCTGTGGCGATGAAAACGGTGCTCACCGTATGCCGGCGCGGGTCGCGGGCCGGATCCGAGTAGGTGTGGAACTGGTGGAGCTGTTGCACGACCAGTCCCGTTTCCTCCAGGGCTTCCCGGGCGGCGGCCTGCTCCAGGGTTTCGCCGTAATCGACGAACCCCCCGGGCAGGGCCCAGCCGGGAGGGGGATTCTTCCGTTTGATCAGCACGATCCCCCCCGCTGTTTCAATTATTATATCCACAGTCGGCACGGGATTTCTATACGGATTTATCTCCTGGCCACATTTGCTGCAGCGCATCTTTTTGTCTCCTCGTCAGGCGAAGCAGAGGCGGCGGATCCCCAGCCAGCTTTCCACTTCCGGCAGGGCATGTCTGCCGCGGTTCCACGGTTGGCGATAGACTATGGGCGAGATCCCCTCTTCGCGGGCGAGCTGCAGGCAGGTCTGGGCCCGGTCGTCCACGAAAACCGCCAGGCCCATTTTCCGGATGTGTTCGGCCTTGGAGTCATGTTCCCCGGTGGCGATCAGGCGCACCTGGCCGTAGACCTGCGGGCCGAGTTCCCGCTTCAGCCAGCGGGCGATGGGTTTTTTCTGCGGCCGGGCGGTGATGAAGGTGAGCGGCGCCTGCCAGGAAAATTCGCTGAGCACCTTCCGGGCGTAGGGCATCATCTGGAGTCCGCAGGCAATGGGCTCCTCCAGGAGGCGGGCGAAGATTTCCGCCACGGTCTCCGGGGCCATGTCCAGACAATCCTCCACCTGGAACTCGGTGATCTGCTCGGGAAGGACAATGGTGCCGTAATCGCTTGCGGCGATGCGGATGAAGGCCTCCATGGTGTCGGCGACAACGCCGTCGATGTCAAAGCCGATCAGGCTGGGATGGATGCGCATGCTTTTTTCCACGGCAAAAGGGAGATATTCTGTTGCGGGGTTGCTTGTAAATCGGTTACACCTTGGCCGCGTCCGGACCATGGCGTCATGGTAATCGGGAATCGGGAAAAGGGCAAAAGTTCTTTGCTTCTCCTTAAAAAGACGCGCTTTTCCAGCCGTAAGGATTGCTTGACAAAAAAAAAGAAAGAAAGCATAGTACCTAATTTCGACTTTCATCCAAACGGAGCACAAGAGAGCATGAAGCTACCTCCCCTCAAAATCGGGCCGTTCACGGCCCCGGTGCCCCTCGTGCAGGGCGGCATGTCCATTCGGGTTTCCACCTCCGCGCTGGCTGTCCCTGTTGCCGAGTGCGGAGGAATCGGCACCATCGGCGGCTCGGCCATCCCGGTGGAGGAGCTGCAGGCCGATATCCGCAAGGCCAAGGCGGCTACCAAGGGGATCATCGCGGTGAATATCATGTTCGCCATGAAAAATTTCTACAGCCTGGTCATGGGCTCCATCGAGGCCGGGGTGGACATGATAGTCACCGGCGCCGGTTTTTCCCGCGATATCTTCAAGATCGGCAAGGATACCAACACCCCCATCGTTTCCATCGTTTCCTCGCCTTCTTTTGCCCAGCTCGCGGAAAAGCTCGGGGCCGCCGCCATCGTTGTCGAGGCCAAGGAAGCGGGAGGCCATCTTGGCACCGATGTGGCCCTGCGTGACCTGTTCCCGGAGATCCGCAAGGTGGTCACGAAAGTGCCCCTCATTGCCGCGGGCGGCATCAGCAACGGCTATGAAATGGCCGAGATGATGGATAAATACGGTGCCGATGGCGTGCAGATCGCCACCCGCTTTGTCCTCACCAAGGAATGCTCGGTTTCGGAAAATTTCAAGAAGGCCATGCTGCACGCCAACAAGGAAGATATCTCCCTCATCAAGTCGCCGGTCGGCCTGCCGGGGCGCGCCATCAGGACGCCCTTCGTGGAAAAGCTCCTCACCAGGAAGGAGGAGCTCGCCACCAAGGAGTGCAAGTACAAGTGCCTGAAGAAATGCGATCATGTCTATTGCATCAGCGAGCGGCTCATGAAGGCCTGCGAAGGCAACATGGAGGAAGGTCTGGTCTTTTCCGGGGAAAATGTCTTCAAGATCAAGGAGATCCTCACGGTTCGCGAGGTTTTTGATCAGTTTGTTTCCCAGGCTGAATCCATGTACAAGGAACCGTCGGCCGTCTATTGAGGCGAGAGAGCACCAGAGTGCAAGCCAGCCCAGATTCTTCCACGGGGTCAGCCCCCGAACTGCCGGAACCGCGAGTCATTCCCCGTTCCGAGCATCCCATCTCCCGCAAGGACATTGACCGGGAGGCCCTCAAGGTCATGCACCGCCTCCGGGATGCGGGTTTTTCCGCCTATCTGGTGGGCGGCGCCGTCCGTGACCTCTATCTCGGCAAAACGCCCAAGGATTTCGACATCAGCACCAACGCCCGGCCCGGGCAGCTGCGCACCCTCTTCCGCAACAGCCGCATCATCGGCAAGCGTTTCCGCCTGGTGCAGGTCTTCTTCGGCGGCGGCAAGATCGTCGAGGTTTCCACCCTGCGCTGCCGCAGCGAGTATGACGACGAGGCCGCAGACGAGGTGCTGGCCCACAACAATACCTTCGGCTCCGAGGCTGAGGACGCCTTCCGGCGCGATCTCACCATCAATGCCCTTTTTTACGAAATCGAAAACTTCACCATCATCGACTATGCAGGCGGGGTCGCCGATCTCAACGACCGGATAGTCCGCATCGTCGGCGATCCGGATCGCCGCCTCGTCCGCGATCCGGTGCGGATCATGCGCGCCATTCGCCATGCGGCGCGAAGCGGCTTTGTCATCGAGGAGAAAACCTGGGAAGCGATCATCCGGCACATGGACGCCCTGAAGCTCTGCCCGGACTCCCGGGTCCGGGACGAGCTGTTCAAGGATCTCCACGGCGGCGCCTTCTCCCCCTGGCTGGCCCTGGCCCGTGCCAGCGGCCTTTTTTCCCTGCTCTTTCCCTTTTATGCCGGCATCATCAGCCGGGAGGGCGAGGCGGAGAACGAGGCGACCTCGCTGCTGACTGGGCTGGGCAAGGTTATCGACCGGCTGCAGGGGGAAAGGCCCCTGCCCGAGCAGATCCTCCTCGCCATTCTGCTGCTGCCGTGGGCCCAGGCCGAGTCCTCGCTTTTGACCCTGGAGATGAAGGGGCAGGAGGCGTTTTCCTTTTCCCGCAAGATCCGGGGCCAGATCGACGCCATTCTCGAGCATCTCAATGTCAAGCGCGCCAGCCGGGAGGCCATTGTTGCTCTGCTGGTCAATCTGCCCGTCTTCCTCCGGTACGGAAAGGAGAAAAACTGGCCCGGCTGGTTGCGGAAAAAAAGCTATTTCGCCGATTGCCGCCTCTTCTGCCAAATTTACCTGGAGGCGGCTGGCGGTCCCCAGGTTGCCGTCGAACCGAAGGCCGAAATCGAGCCGGAGCCTCTGGCGCCCCGTTCGCGGGTCCGGAAGCGCCCTGCGCGCCGGAGCAATCGCACCCCGGCCCTGGGCAAGCGCAAGGGCTCGATTTTTGGCCTCAAGGGCTGAGCCTCGCCGCGCCCGCCCTCTTCTCTGTTTTCAATGGTGACCTGATGCCCGTGCCTCCGGATATAGATGCGCTGCGGGCCTTGCCGCTTTCCGAGCTGATGCGGCGGGCTCTTGCCGTCAAGCTTGCCCAGCGCGGCACCGCCTTTTCCTTCTGCAGCATCATCAACGCCAAATCCGGCAAGTGTGGCGAGGATTGCCGCTTCTGCGTGCAGTCGGCCCACTACCGCACCGAGGCCCCGGTCTATCCCCTCAAGGAGAGGGGGGAGGTTCTGGCCGCCGCCGCGGAGGCGAAGGAAAACGGCGCCACCCGCTTTTCCCTGGTCACCAGCGGCCGGGGGCTTGCCGGCCGGGAGCTGGAGCTGGTCAAGGAAAGCGTTGCCGCGATCCGCAGCGAGGTGGGCATCAGTGTCTGCGCCTCTCTGGGAATCCTCCCGGAGGCGGAGTTGCGCGCGCTCAAGGAGGCTGGTCTCTCCCGCTACCACCACAACCTGGAAACCTCGGCGGAGTATTTCCCCAGGGTCTGCACCACCCACTCCTTCCAGGAGCGGCTCGATACCATCCATGCCTGCCGCGCCGTCGGGCTCAGCGTCTGCAGCGGCGGCATCTTCGGATTGGGAGAAAACGAAGCCGATCGCATCTCCATGGCCTTGAGCCTCAGGGAGTGCGGGGTCGATTCGGTCCCTCTCAATATCCTCATTCCCCTCCCCGGCACCCCCTTTGCCAGCCTCAAGCCGCTGGGCATGGAGGAGATTCTCCGGGCCATCGCCCTCTATCGCCTGCTCCTGCCCGCGGTGCCGATCCGTCTTGCTGCCGGCCGGGAAACCGCCCTCGCCGATTTTTTAAGCTCCGCCTTCCTGGCCGGCGCCGACGCCATGATGATCGGCGGCTACCTGACCCAGGGCGGGCGGGCCCCGGAGGCGGACCGGGCCTTCGCCCGGGAGATGCAACGGCTATGGACGAGCTGAAGGCGTGGCTTGCCGGCCAGGCGCAAAAAGCGGAGCTGCGTACCCTGCACCCCCTGGACCGCCTGGGACCTGGACGCATCAGGCTTCTTGAGGATGGGGCCGGAGAGGAGCTTGTCGATTTTTCTTCCAACGATTATCTCGGCCTTGCCACCCATCCCGCCCTCCTTGCCGCCGCCAGCGAGGCCCTGGCCCGTTTCGGGGCCGGCTCGGGGGCGGCCCGCCTGATGAGCGGCGACCTTTCCCTGCATCATGAATTGGAGGAGGCGGTGGCCCGCCTCAAGGGGAAGGAGGCGGCGCTCACCTTCGGCAGCGGCTATATGGCCAATGTCGGGATCATTCCGGCCCTGGTCGGTCGCCACGATGTGATCTTCTCCGATCGGCTGAACCACGCTTCGATCCATGACGGCTGCCGGCTCTCCGGAGCGCGGCTGGTCCGCTTCCGGCACAATGACATGGAGCAGCTCGACAGCCTGCTCAGGGAAAAACGGGGGGGCGGCAGGGCCCTGCTCGTGGTGGAATCGATCTATTCCATGGACGGCGACCGCGCCCCCCTGGCGGCGCTGGCCGAGCTCAAGGAGCGCTACCGCTGTCTGCTCATGGTGGACGAGGCGCATGCCACCGGCGTTTACGGCGCCAATGGCGGCGGGGTCATCGAGGAGGAGGGGATGGCCGGGGTGGTTGATCTGGCCATGGGCACCTTCGGCAAGGCGCTGGGGAGTTACGGGGCATATGTGGCGGCGGACCGGACCCTGATCGACTATCTGGTCAACCGGGCCCGCAGCTTCATCTTTTCCACCGCCCCGCCGCCCGCGGTGGCGGCAGCCTCCCTGGCTGCCGTGCGGTTGGTCCAGGAAAGGCCTTCCCTCAGGAGCGAGCTCAGGGAAAAGGTCGTTCTGTTCAAGAAGGCTCTTGTTTCCGGGGGGATAGCCGCCGACCTGGGGTCATCCCAGATAGTCCCCATCGTCCTGGGGCAGAGCGGCAAAACCGTGGCCGCGGCCAGGCGGCTGCGGGAGAGGGGCTTTTATGTCACGGCGGTGCGTCCGCCCACGGTGCCGGAGGGGACGGCGCGGCTGCGCTTTTCCGTGACCAGAAATCTGGAGCGGGGGGACTTGCTGGCCGCGGCAGCGGCCCTGTCTGCTTTTTTATCGGGGAAAGAGGCGGAATAGCCTCGGGGAGGGGAGGGAACCGGGCGGAGGCCCGGTTCCCTTTTCGGGCAACCGTTTCTTACTGGTTGGCTGCCGGAGCGGCCTGCTCCACAGCCTGGCCAGCGGCGTCGGCGGCGGCATCAACGGCCTGGCCAGCGGCATCGGCAGCCTGACCAGCGGCGTCGGCGGCGGCATCGGCAGCCTGGCCAGCGGCATCGGCGGCGGCTTCAGCGGCGGNNGCGGCTGCCTCGACAGCCGGGGCGGCCTGCTCGGCGGCGGGAGCCACAACAGCGGGCGCTGCCTGCTCAGCCGGGGCGACAACGGCGGTTTCTTCTTTCTGCTTGCAGGCGAGCAGGCCTGCGGCAACTACAGCCATCAGGGCAAAGGCAACGATCTTCTTCATGGGGTTCCCTCAAAAAAATGTGAATAATTAAGGTGTTGGCAGCGCAAGGATTGCGGTGTCAACGGATTCCGTCAGCCAATTCAGGAAATTCACCGACGGGTTGTTTTTTTCTCCCTTGGGGCAATTTCTGCGGGATCGTGATCAAATTGCGCCGAATCTACCTCCGCTTTTGGCGATCGTAAAGAAAAATAAATACATCATGGCGCAATAAAAAGCTTGCTTTTTTTCTCCGGACAGCTCTCTGGCGGCCGTGGCGGTGACAACAGGTTTTACTTGTAGAGATCCGGGTAGAGTTTTTTCAGGCATTCCGGGCAAACGCTGTGGGTGAAGTCCGCCGAGGTCTTGGTGGAGATGAATTTTTCCACGCTGCTCCAGGAAGCGGGATCGTGGGGGTCTCCTTCCGGGGCTCTGATTTTTTTGCAGGAAGAGCAGATGGGGAGCAGGCCTCCCAGGCTGCTTTTGGTTTCCTTCAGCATCTTGCTCTGGATCCGGATGCCGACCAGGACAAAAATTGCGCCGAGAAAAAAGACAATACCGACAAAGATCTCACCGAAGATGGTGATGTCGTAAAGAAAGGCCGTGGCCACGGCAAGATAGGCGAGAAGGAAAAAGACCATCAGGCTGCGGTGGAGGGTCAGGTCGCGCAGGATTTCGGCCTTGCTCTTTTCCGGCAGGAAGGGGGCGAGAACGAGGAGGTTTCTGGTCTGGAAGATGCTGAAGAGCATGATCACGGCGCCGGCCACGATCAGGGCGATGCTGAAGATGTGCTGCATGATGGGGGGTGTTCCTGGGGATAATATTGAACCCTGCGCGAGGGATATCTTCTTTTCTTTGCGTCAATACTAACCGTTCTTTGTTCCCGAGTCCATTTTTTTTCGGAAGAGGCCGTTTGGCGCGCAGTTCTCCGGAGGCGGAGCCAGGGTAAGGGTCAGCCTGCTGTTGGGATTGGCCTTCTCCAGACGGCTGCCATTTTCGGCGGTGATGGCGTCGACCCGATGCGTGCTGTTCGCCAGGCCGGGCCCCAGGTACTCGAGCAGGTCGCCAACCTGGAACTGGTTGCGGCATTCGATCACCGGCCGAGGCCCCTGCGCGCGGACGATGCCCACCGGGGCGTAGTCGTGGAGCAGTTTCGGGCCGTCGTAGAGCAGATCCGCAGCTCCGGGCGGGGCGCTGAAAAAATTTTCCGTGTAGCCCCGGGAGCCGATTTTTCCCAGCTCCTCGGCAAACTCCGGCGGCAGGGCTTCCCCGCCCGGGGCCGGCAGCCCGTGGCTGCCCCAGTAATCGAGGGCCGCGCGGTAGAGGCGAACGATGGCCCCCACGTAATAGACGCTCTTCATCCGGCCCTCGATCTTCAGGCTGTCGGCGCCGGCCCGGATCAGCTCGGGAAGGCGGTTGAGCAGGCAGAGATCCTTGGCGCTGAAGATATAGCTGCCGCGCCCGTCTTCCTCCACCGGGAAATACTGGCCTGGCCGTTTTTCCTCCTCCAGCCGGTAGAGGTAGCGACAGGGGTGGGCGCAGTCGCCCTGATTGGCATCGCGGCCAGTGAGATAGAGGCTCAACAGGCAGCGGCCCGAGTAGGAGATGCAGAGTGCCCCGTGCACGAAGACCTCCAGCTCCGCCCCGCTCGCCTGGCGGATGGCCGAGATTTCCGCCAGGGAAAGCTCCCGGGCCAGGTTGAGGCGCCTGACTCCCTGCCGTTCCCAGAAGCGGACGCTTTCCCGGTTGGTGACATTGGCCTGGGTACTCAGGTGGATGGGGATTTCAGGCGTCACCTCCCGGGCCACCGTCAGGATGCCGGGATCGGAGATGATCAGGCCGTCGACGCCGGCGTCGCGCAGGCCGCGCAGGTAGGCGGGCAGGTCGTCGAGATCGTCGTTGTGGGCGAAGATGTTGAGGGTGGTGTACACCTTGACCCCGCGTTGATGGGCATAGGCGACGGCCGTGGCGATTTCCTCTGCGGTGAAATTGGTGGCGTGCGCACGGAGGCTGAATTTTTTCCCGCCGAGATAGACGGCATCGGCCCCATAATGAATGGCGACGCGCAGTTTTTCAAGGTTGCCGGCGGGCGCGAGCAGCTCTGGGAGTTTCATCGGGATCCTTTTTTCATGGCCGCGGCCGGGGCCGGCCGTTTTTTTCTCTGCGGCTATCTGTAATCGAAACCGCTTCGGCCGCCAAGGGAATATTGCGGCCGGCAGGGAAGTAGCCCATGCGTAACTGGCTGCCGAAGCGGAAAATATATGGTATCAAGTACGGAGCGGGTGTGTCAGAAGTCGTTTGCGCCTGGCAAACGGCTTGAAAAAGGAGGACGTGCCATGGGCGCCAGAAAAAGAGGGGTTTGCAAAACCAAGATCGTCGCCACCATCGGCCCCTCTTCCTTTGGCAAAAAGCGGTTGCGGCAGCTTTTCGCCGCCGGGGTGGACGGCTTCCGGTTGAACCTTTCCCACGGCGACCTGGACCAGCACGCGGCCACCATGGAAAAGATCAGGCAACTGCGCGCGGAAAGCGGGAAGGCCGCGGCGATCATCATCGACCTGCCCGGACCGAAGATGCGGCTCGGGATCCTGCCTGCCCCGGTGACGGTGCGGCGCGGGGAGCGGGTTTTTTTCTCTCCGCAGGGGATTGCGCCCCCAGAGGGCGGCGTTTGGCTGCCCCATGAAATTCCGGACCTGGCCACCGGCCTCCGCCCTGGCGCGCTCATCTTCGTCGGCGACGGCATGCTCCAATTCCGGGTCCGCGCTCTTTCCGGGCCAGTGGTGGAAACCGAGGCCCTGGTCGGCGGGGTGGTCCGTTCCCAGAAAGGGATCAACATTCCCGGCTACGATCCGCCGGCCGGGGTGCTCACCCCGGAAGACCGGCGCGGGATCGCCTTTGCCGTGGAGCAGGGAGCGGAGGTGGTCTGCATTTCCTTTGTCGGCGGCCCGGAGGATTTGCTGGCCGCCCGGGCCCTCCTGCCCGCCGCCCCCCAGGCCCGACCCTGGTTGCTGGCCAAGATCGAGCGCCGGCAGGCGGTGGCCAGGCTCGACGCCATCCTGGCCGTGGCCGATGCGGTGATGGTGGCCCGGGGCGACCTGGGGATAGAGTTGCCCATCGAGGAGATTCCGGTCTGGCAGAAGGAGATTGTCCGGCGCGCCAATCTGGCGGCCAAGCCGGTCATCGTCGCCACCCAGATGCTCCTCTCCATGGTGGAGAACTCCAGGCCCACCCGGGCCGAGGTAACCGACGTGGCCAACGCCATTCTCGATGGCGCCGACGCCATCATGTTTTCCGAGGAGACCGCCATTGGCCGCGACCCGGCGGCGGTGGTCCGGGTGGCGCGGAGGATCGCCCGGCAGACCGAGCGGGAACTGGTGCGCTCCGGCAGTACCGCCACGGCGGTCCGGAATCTGATCCGGAGGTCCGACAACATTGATGACCTGATCAGCAGCGCCGCCTGTGATGTTCTGGAGAATCACACGGTGGATCTGGCCGTGACCCCCACGGCGACCGGAACCACGGCGCGCCGGATCGCCAGGCTGCGGCCGCGGCCCTTGGTGGTGGCCATCACCGACAGCGCGGCGGTGGGCAATGCCCTCGCCCTTTCTTTTGGGGTTCTCCCGCTGGTGGTGCCCAGCGCCAGGCTCTCCGACAGCGAACTGGCCCTGCTGCTGAAACAGGCCGGCCTGCTCAGGCCTGGGCAGCGGCTGGTGATCACCTCCGGCAGTCCCTTTGGCGTGCCGGGCACCACCAACAGCCTGAAGATCCTCGATATCTGCTGAACAGGCCGCGCGTTGCCGGCCGCCGGCATTCGTGATAGTATCGTTCCCGGTCGATGGGCAAACGGCTTTCCTGGGAGGGGACCCCTGGCATGACAGAGCTGCGGACGCTTGGCAAATACACGATAGAGGGGCATCTGGGCCGCGGCGCCATGGGCGAGGTCTACAAGGGCTTTGATCCGCATATCGAACGCACCGTGGCCCTGAAGACGATCCGCAAGGACCGGCTGGAGCCGGAGACGGCCCCGGCCCTGCTCACCCGCTTCAAGCGGGAGGCTCAGGCCGCCGGCCGGTTGGCGCATGCCAATATCGTCACTGTTTTTGAATACGGCGAGGACGAGGGCACCGCCTTCATCGCCATGGAGTATGTGGAGGGGCGGACCTTGAAGGAGATTTTCAGCGCCGGCGAGCGCTTTCCCCTCCGTGCCGCCCTCGCCCTCATGGGCCAGCTCCTCGACGCCCTGGCCTATTCGCATCGACAGGGGGTGGTGCATCGCGACATCAAGCCGGCCAATATCATCGTCCTGCCCAATGGCCGAATCAAGGTGACGGACTTCGGCATCGCCCACCTGGAGAGCTCCAATCTCACCCAGTTCGGCGAGGTCCTCGGCACCCCTTCCTACATGTCGCCGGAGCAGTGCATGGGGGATACGGTGGACAGGCGTTCCGACCTCTTTTCGGCCGGGGTGATTTTCTACCAGCTGCTCACCGGCGAGAAGCCTTTTCCCGGCGAGAGCATGACCACCGTCATGCACCGGGTGCTCAATGTGGAGCCACTCGCCCCCTCGACGCTGAACCTGCAGCTGCCCGCGCCCTTGGACCGCTGCCTGTTCAAGGCCCTGGCGAAAAAGCCGGCGGAGCGCTTTCAGAGCGCCGAAGAGTTCTTTGCCGCCGTGAAGGCGGCGCTGAAAGGCGGGGAGATGGGCACCGCGCCGGGTTTCGCTGCGCAAGGGGGGATAGAGGAAACCGTGGTCGAGCCTGCAAAGGAGAAGAGGGCCATCTTGGCGGGAGGACCGGGGCTGGTGGGACTGTTGGCCCTGCTGCTCGCGGCAGCCTTGCTGCTTGGCTGGTTTCTGCTTGCGCGTCCCCGTCCCGAGCCTGCCCGACCGGAGGCGGACGGGGCGCCGCCGGCTTCCTTGCCCGCAGCGCCGCCTCTGGCACAGGATGAGGCGGAGAGGGAGGCCAGGCCGGTTGCCGTCCCGCCTCTGTCTACGCAAAACAAGCCGGTGGCCGCTCCTCCTCCGCAGAAGGCTGTGGCGCCATCGGCTCCGCGCAAGGCCGCCTCGGCCCCGCCCAGGGAGGAAGAACACGGGCGGGTAAGGCTCACCACCAAGCCCAGACCGAAGGTGACGGATGCCGCGGAGGAACCGGTGCCCGCCCCCAATCGGATCATCGGCATCCGTCCCAGAACCTCCGACCGGTGAAAGCGAGCATGCGGCCAGAGGATTGGCGTCCGTGGCCAGAGGAGGTGGCGGGCAGAAAGATTGCCGTGGCTTTGAGCGGCGGGGTCGACTCGGCGTTGAGCGCCTTCCTGCTCAAGGGGCAGGGGGCAGCGGTGCGGGGGGTTTTCCTGGCCCTTGCCCAGCCGGACCTGGCCAAGCAGGTCGCCAGGGCGCGGGCCGTCGCCGACCTGCTCGGCATTGATCTGCTTGTGCTCGATCTGGCCGAGGTCTTTCGGCAAAAAGTGCTCGCCTATTTCCGAGACAGCTATTTTGCCGGGAAAACCCCGAACCCCTGCCTGGTCTGCAATCGGGAGATCAAGTGCGGCCTCCTCCTTGCCGAGGCGCGCGCCAGTCTCGGGGCGGAGTTCCTTGCCACCGGCCATTACGCCCGGCTTGCCGGCAGGCCCGCCGCCGGCATCCATCTCCTGCGGGGGGTGGATGCCGGCAAGGATCAGTCCTATTTCCTGGCCGGCCTGGGGCAGGCGCAGCTGTCCCGCCTCGTTTTTCCGCTGGGTGGCCTGGAGAAGCAGGAGGTCTACCGGCTCGCCGCTCGCCACGGCTTCTCTTTTCAGCCCGGCGAGGAGAGCCAGGATATCTGCTTCCTGCAGGGAGGATCGGTGGGCGGCTTTCTTGCCGGCTTTTGCCCTTCTCCCCCCGGCCCGGGGGAGATCGTCACCGGCGAGGGCAGGGTGGTCGGCCGCCATCAGGGTATCCATCACTATACCGTCGGCCAGCGCCGGGGCCTGGGGATTCCCGACAAGACCCCCTACTACGTGGTCGGCCTCGATGCCGGGGCGAACAGGGTGGTTGTCGGCAAGGAAGAGCAGCTCTGGGCCGACCGCCTGGCCCTGCGCCAGGTCTCCTGGCTGGCCGGGGCGCCGCCGCCGCTGCCCCTGCTCTGCACGGTGCAGATCCGCTACCGGCACCAGGCCGCCGAGGCCGAGGTGGTTCCCGGAGAGGGAGGGGGGCTGCTGGTCTTTTTCCGCGAGCCGCAGCGGGCCATCACCCCCGGACAGTTCGCGGTCCTCTATCAGGGCGGGGAGGTGCTGGGCGCGGGCGAGATCGTCGGCGTTCCCTGAACAGAAAGGTGGATAGGGAGAGGCAGTTCAGCGTGCGAGAATTTTTGCTGGAAGGATGGTTGTGAAAAAGAAGAAAAAACTCCAGGTGGCCCTGACCACCCTCGGCTGCAAGGTCAATCAGTTCGAATCCGCCGCCTTTCTTTCCGGCCTGGCCGGTCGCGAGGTGGAGCTGGTCCCCTTTTCCCAGCGGGCGGATATCTATATCATCAATACCTGCGCCGTCACTGCCAGGGCCGGCGCCCAGTCCCGACAGCTGATCCGCCGGGCCCTGCGCGCAAACCCCGGGGCCCGCCTGGTGGTGACCGGCTGCTACGCGCAGATCGCGGCCCAGGAGATCCTCGAGCTTGCCGACAGCCCCCTCTGCATCGTGGGCAACGGCTACAAGCATCGCCTGGTCGATATCGCCCTTGCCGACCAGCACTGCGACCTTGAGATGCACATGGGCGACATCGGCAGCCGGCGGGAGATCTCTCCGCTGACCGTTACCAGCTTCGGAGAGCGGACCCGGGCCTGCCTCAGGGTGCAGGACGGCTGCAACAGCTTCTGCTCCTACTGCATCGTCCCCTATGCCAGGGGGCGCAGCCGCAGTCTTTCGCCGGAGAAGGTGGTGGAGCAGGCGGCGATCTTCGCGGCCCGGGGCTATAAGGAGCAGGTGCTCACCGGCATCCATCTCGGCCTCTATGGTCAGGATCTCGCGCCCCAGAGCAGCCTGCGGGAGCTGCTGGCCCTGCTCCTGGCGCAAAGGCTCTCTGGCCGCTATCGTCTCAGCTCGCTTGAACCCACCGAGATCGGCGACGGGCTTCTTGCCCTGATGGCCGAGTCCGCGGCGATCATGCCCTACCTGCACATTCCCCTGCAGAGCGGGGACGATGGGATCCTGAAGAGGATGAACCGCCGCTATCCGGCCGCGACCTTTCGCGAGGTGGTGGAGAAAAGCCGCGTCCGCCTGCCCGGGGTCGCCATCGGCGTCGATGTGCTCGTCGGGTTTCCAGGGGAGGATGAGGCGGCCTTCCGGAACACCTATGCGCTCCTCGACTCCCTGCCCATCGCCTACCTGCATGTCTTCCCCTACTCGAAACGGCCGGGAACGCCGGCGGCGACCATGCCCCACCAGGTGGCGGGACCGGTGAAGGAAGAAAGGGTTGCACTTCTCCGGGAATTGGATCATAAAAAACGAACAGCCTTTTACCGACAGCATCTCGGCACGGAAGCGCAGGTGCTTGTCGAGGGCCGCAAGGCCGGCAACCGGCTGCGGGGCTTTTCCGGCAACTATATCCCCGTCTTCTTCGAGGGGGACGGCTCTCTGGTGAATCAGCTGGTCAGGGTTCGCCTGCGGGAGCTTACCGAAGGCGGGGTTTTGGGCACGATCATCGACAATCCATCACAGGGCTAGCCTACTCCATGCTTGGCGAAATCATAGCAATCGGCGACGAACTCATTTCCGGAAGCATCCTCAACACCACCAGCCATTTTGCCGCCAGCCAGCTCTTTGCCGCCGGCCACGAGGTGCTGGCCATGACCACCATCGGCGATGATCCCGAGCTCATCGGCAGCACCCTGCAGCGGGCCCTGGTGAGGGCGGAATTCGTCATCGTCACCGGCGGCCTGGGACCGACCTCGGACGACCTCACCAATCAGGCGGTTTCCACCGCCCTGGATCGGCCCGCCACTTTTTATCCCGAGATCATGAAAAAGATCCAGGCCCACGGAAAAGAGACGCCGGCCGGCCGGCAGTCATCCCTGGAAAAGCTTGCCTGGCTGCCCAAGGGAGCCCATGCCCTGCATACCGAGGCCAAGAGCGCCGGCTACTTCCTGGTCCATGAAGGCAAGCCCATTTTCTTCTTGCCGGGCGTCCCGCATGAGATGAAGAGCCTGCTCCTCGAAACGGTGATCACCCGTCTCGCGGTCTGGGAAGGGGAAAGCGCCCGCCAGGTGCGGCAGAAGGTCTACAAGGTGGTGGGCATGGCCGAGGCCGAGATCAACCGCAAGCTCGCCCATCTGGAAGGACGCGATCCGCGGGTCCGGATCGGCTATTACCCCGTTTTCCCCGAAGTGCATGTAAGCCTGACTGCAACCGGGAGCATGGAGAAGGAGGCAGAGCTGGTGCTGGCGAAATTCGCCGAGCAGGTGAGCGTTATTCTCGGCAGCGACATTTACGGGTGCGATGGCGATACCCTGGAGGGGCTGGTCGGCAGCCTGCTTGCCGGGCGGGGCCAGACCCTGGCCGTGGCGGAATCGTGCACCGGCGGCCTGGTCGGCCACGCCATCACCAGGGTGGCCGGCAGCTCTGCCTATTTTCTCGGCGGGGCAATCGCCTACAGCGATGCCCTGAAGGAGCGCTTTTTGGGGGTCAACCGGGAAACTCTCCTGCGGCATGGGGCCGTGAGCCCGGAAACCGCCCGGGCCATGGCGGATGGGGTGCGCCGGGTTACTGCCGCCGATTACGGCCTGGCTGTCACCGGTATTGCCGGCCCTGCCGGCGGGAGCGAGGAAAAGCCGGTGGGCACCGTTTTTTTCGGCCTGGCCACCCCGGAGCGGACCACGGCCGCCCGGGCCAATTTTTCCGGAGACCGCTGGCAGATACAGGCCCAGGCCTGTCAGCAGGCCCTCGATCTTCTCCGCCGTCGTCTCCTGGGCCTTGATAATGAAGCAAGGACAGTGTAAAAGGCGCTGAGCGCAAACCGATACCTTTTCGGGGGGGCAGGCAGTTGCCTCCCTGGCCCTTCATGCTGAGGAGTTCCGATATGGCCGTTGCCGAAGCAAAAAGCAAAACCCTCGACACCGCAATCTTTCAGATCCAGAAACAGTTCGGTAAGGGCTCGATCATGCGGCTGGGGACTGACGAGCGGGAAGCGATCCCGGTTATCTCCACCGGCTGCCTGAGCGTGGACATCGCCACCGGCGTCGGCGGGGTGCCCCGGGGCCGGATCACGGAGATCTACGGCCCGGAATCCTCG
>DDXK01000097.1:0-8326 GCA_002347185.1 Desulfobulbaceae bacterium UBA2262
AAAGGTGGGGTAAGAGCCCACCGCCTTCATGGCGACATGAAGGGCACGGCAAACCCCTCCCGGAGCAAAACCAAATAGGGAAGCGCTTGAGGACGGCCCGTCCGAGGCTTCCGGGTAGGTTGCAGGAGGCGCCGGGCAACCGGCAGCCCTAGAGAAATGATCATGGCCCCCTTTGCCGGGGGTACAGAATCCGGCTTACAGCCCACTCCTTTTTTTCTGCGCCGCCCGCCTTTCCGCTCCCGGAAAGGCGGGCGGCATCGGCAGACCACCAGCACCTTCACACCGTAACGGAGAGCATGCGCACAACGACAGCAATCATTGCCGCGGGCGGCGCCGGCCTGCGCATGGGCACCACGCTCCCCAAGCAGTTTGCCCTGCTCGCCGGCGTCCCGATCCTGATCCACACCCTCCGCGCCTTTGCCGCAGTGGCCGTCGTCGAGGAGCTGATCGTGGTGGCGCCGGCCGCCCATCTCGACCGGACCCGCTCCCTGCTCGCCGAATTCGGCCTGCTGGACCGCTGCCGGGTGGTGGCCGGCGGCCGACTCCGGCAGGACTCGGTGCGTTGCGGCCTGGAGGCGGTGGCGGAAACCTCGGAGCTGGTCGCGGTGCATGACGGCGCCCGCCCCCTGATCCAAAAGCCCGAGATCGAGCGCTGTCTGGCCGCGGCCGCCGAAGCCGGAGCCGCCCTTCTGGCGGTGCCGGTCAAGGACACCCTGAAAGCGGTGGCGGAAGACGGTCTGATCCGTCACACCGTGGAGCGGGAAGGACTCTGGCAGGCCCAGACCCCCCAGGCCGCTCGACGCGAACTTCTGCAAAAGGCCTTCGCCCTGGCCGACCGGACCGGTTTCATCGGCACCGACGAGGCCTCCCTGCTCGAACATGCCAAGATCCCCGTGCGGGTGGTGGAGGGCGCGGAGAGCAATCTCAAGATCACCCGCCCCGAAGACCTGCGCATAGCCGAGGCCCTGCTCATGGAAACCCAGTCCGCTTTCACCGCCCTCCGCATCGGACACGGCTTTGACGCCCACCGTCTGGTCAGGGACCGCGCCCTGGTTCTGGGCGGCCTCACCATCCCCCACGAGCTCGGCCTCCTTGGCCATTCCGACGCCGATGTCCTCACCCACGCCCTCTGCGACGCCATCCTGGGCGCCATCGGCGCAGGCGACATCGGCCGCCACTTCCCGGACAGCGACCCTCAGTACAAGGGTATCGCGAGCCTCCGCCTCCTGGAACACGTCATCGCCCTGGCCGCGGAAAAAGATTTCCGCCTCGGCAACGCCGACCTCACCGTGGTGGCCCAGCGGCCCAAACTCTCCCCGCATTTCCCGGCCATGCGCAAGCTCCTTGCCGAGGCCTGCCAAGTGGCGGAGGAGGCCATCAACCTCAAGGCCAGCACCACCGAGCAGATGGGCTACACCGGCCGCGAAGAGGGGATCAGCGCCCATGCCGTGGTCCTGATGGCGGCCCGCCACCCCTACCCCCTTTGCAGGGGGTAGGAGGCCTCGATGACGTGCAGGGCGCCCTTGGCCGTCAACTCGCTGGAATAGAGGTGGAACGCCTCGACCGGGAAGGCCTCCGTGGCAAAAAGGGCGTTGCCGGCCAGAAAGCGGGTCACCCTGACCAGCGGCGCTTCCTGGAGACGGGCCAGGGTGATGTGCGGGGCATACTTGCGCCCTTCCGGCGGCAGCCCCAGGCGGACCAGCAGACTTTCGATCCGGTTGCGCAGCACGCTCACCTCCTCGCCGGGCTCCACCCCAGCCCAGAGCACCCGCGGCGCCTTCCTGGGCGGGAAAAACCCCAGTCCCTTCACCCGCAGGGAGAAGGCAGGCGACGAGAGGCCGGCCAGCTCCTCCCGGATATCCCGGAAGACCCCGCCATCCACCTCGCCGATGAAGCGCAGGGTCAGGTGCAGCTGCTCCGGCCGCACCCATCTGGCCCCTGGCACTCCATGACAGAGCTCCCGCACTTGGCCGGCGATTTCCTCCGGCAGATCAATGGCAGTAAAAAGCCGGTACATTTCCCCTCCCCGGGCAGGCTCGCCCCGCGCATGCCTGTTGACAACAGGAACGCGATGGAATAGTTTGTGGCCAGCGTAAAAGGCAAGAACGGCAACGGTTTACACTGCGCAACCCCATGGGTTTCCGTACCGCCTCCTCCCCTTTTTCCAGGGCCGGCATTGCGTTTGCCGTTTTCGCGCCGCAGCGTCTGTCATTGTCCCCTTTTTTTCAGCCTTTTTCCACGGAGAAGTGCATGCCCAACGCCGCCACCCCAGCCCGCCGCCTCTGTGTTTCCATCGCCGCCCCCACTCTGGCCGCAGCTCTGGCCCTGGCCAGGGAATCAGAGGCCGGCGCCGATGTGCTCGAAATCCGCCTGGACAGCTTCGGGGAGCCGGCCATCGCCCCCTTTGTGAGCGGGCTGAAAAAGCCCCTGCTCTTCACCAACCGGCCCACCTGGGAAGGCGGCGCCTGCCAGGATGCAGAGGAAAAGCGCATCGGCCTGCTCAGCGAGGCCGCCGCAAGCGGGGCCGCCTATGTGGACATCGAACTGAACAGCCCGGCCGAGCTGCAGGCGGCCCTGATCAAAAAGGCCCGCGACAAGAACTGCCGGACCATCGTCTCCTGGCACGACTTCCAATGCACCGCCTCCAGCCAGGCCCTGGCGACCATCTTCCAGGGCATGTGCCGGAGCGGGGCGGACATCGGCAAGATCGTCACCACCGCCCGCTGCTTCCAGGACGTCCTCCGGGTGCTGGCCCTCCAGGAAGAAGCCGCGGAAACCGGCTTCCCCCTCATCGCCTTCTGCATGGGCAGGGCGGGCATGATCAGCCGGGTGGCCACCACCGACCTCGGCGGCTACATGACCTACGCCGCCCCGGACCATGGCCCCGCCACCGCGCCCGGCCAGCTGCGGGCCTCGGCACTCCGCCGCATCTTCTCGGATCTTGGCCATGCCGATTGACGGGGCCACCGAACTCTACGGCATCATGGGCAACCCGGTCCGGCACAGCCTGAGCCCGGCCATGCACAACGCCGCCTTTGCCGCCCTGGGCCTCAACAAGGTCTATGTCGCTTTCCGGGTGGAGCAGGTAGCCGAGGCCATGGCCGGCCTGCGCGCTCTCGGGGTCCGGGGGCTGAGCGTGACCATCCCCCACAAGCAGGCGGTGATCGCGCATCTCGACTCCATCGACCCGGTGGCGAAAAAAATCGGGGCGGTGAACACCCTGCTCATCGACAACGGCAGAATCCACGGCCTCAACACCGACTGGCTCGGGGCCAACCGGGCCCTCTCCGCAAAAATGGAGCTGGCCGGCAGCTCGGTGCTCCTCCTGGGCGCCGGCGGCTCGGCCCGCGCCATCGGCTTCGGCCTCGTCGAGGCGGGCGCCTCCCTCACCATCGCCAGCCGCAGCCCGGAAAAGGGCCAGACCCTGGCACAGGCCCTCGGCTGCCCCTGGCTGCCCCTGGCCGATGCTCACCGCCATCGGGCCGACGCCCTGGTGAACGCCACCTCGGTGGGCATGGCTCCGCAGGAGGATGCCAGCCCCATAGCGGAGGAAGCCCTGGCCAATTTCCAGGTGGTCATGGACATCGTTTACGCCCCCCTGGAAACGCGGCTCTTAAAGGCTGGCAAGCAGGCCGGCTGCCGGTGCGTCGATGGCCTGGCCATGCTCCTCTACCAGGGGGTGGCCCAATTTGAAACCTGGACCGGTGCAAAGGCGCCGGTTGATCTGATGCGCCAGAGCCTGCTTGCAAGCCTCGGCTACACCTCAACCAACGATTGAACCGATGAAAGAAATCACCCCCCTTGCCAAGATCGACACCACCCTCACCGTGCCCGGCTCTAAAAGCCTGACCCAGCGCGCCCTGATCGCCGCCGCCCTGGCCGATGGCGAGACCACCCTCAAGTGGCCCCTCACCAGCGAAGACACCGAATACACCTCCCAGGCCCTGGCCGCCATGGGGATCAAGGTCAGGCAAGGCAAGGAGGAATGGAAGGTCGCGGGCAAGGGCGGCAGGATCGCGGCGCCGGCCCAGGAGATCTTTCTGGGCAACAACGGCACCGCCACCCGCTTTCTCACCTCGGTGGCGGCCCTGGGCCACGGCAACTTCACCATCAATGGCGACAAGCGGATGACGGAAAGGCCGATCAAGCCCCTGATGGAGGCCCTGGCCGGCTGGGGGGTCGACATCAGGAGCATCCACAACACCGGCTGCCCGCCTGTGGCCATCAAGGCCTCGGGCATCAGGGGCGGCAAGACCTTGCTGCCTGAGGGGAAAAGCAGCCAGTACCTCTCCTCGCTTTTGCTGGTGGCCCCCTATGCCGCCCAGCCGGCCGAGCTGAGCGTGGCCGGCGAGGTGCTCTCCAAACCTTACGTGACCATGACTTTAGCGGTGATGAAGGCCTTCGGCATCGAGGTTGCGGCCAACGAGGAGCTCAACCGTTTCCGCATCCCCCAGGGCTGCTACCGGGCCCAGGAATACCTGGTGGAGGGCGACGCCTCCAGCGCCTCCTACTTCTGGGCGGCCGCCGCAGTGACCGGCGGACGGGTGACCGTGGCCAACGTCCCCTCTCCGTCGCTGCAGGGGGACGCCGTCCTGGTGGAGATCCTGGCCCAAATGGGCTGCAGGGTGGAGCGTTCGGACAAGGGGATCACCGTCATCGGCACGAAAGAGCTGCGCGGGGTGGAAGTGGACATGGGCGACTGCCCGGACGTGGTCCCCACCCTGGCGGTGGTGGCCAGTCAGGCCAGGGGCAGGACCGTGATCAGAAACATCGCCCACCTGCGCATCAAGGAATGCGACCGGCTGGCCGTGATGGTCAAGGAATTGTCAAAGCTCGGGGCCAAAATGCAGGAGCTGCCCGACGCCATGATCATCGAGGGAATCGACGCCAATCCGGGCCCGCTGCGGGGAGCTGAAATCGACACCTACAACGACCACCGCATCGCCATGTGCTTTGCCGTGGCCGGCCTGAAGGTGCCCGGGGTCAAGGTGAAGGGGGAGGAATGCGTGGCCAAGTCCTTCCCCGACTTCTGGGAACGCTTCCAGCTTCTCTACTGAACGGGAGCTGGAGCCAGATCTTCTTAACAGCCGCCGGCGGGATCCTCCCCCCTTGCCCCGAAGGGCAGGGGATGCTGGCTGGCGCCCTGGAAAAAGGCCAGGTGCCCGCCTGAGGCCAGAAAGGCGAAAAGTTCCTCCCTGGGCAGGGGCGGGCTGACCAGAAAGCCCTGCAACTGGTCGCAGCCCCGGTTGCGGAGGAAGCTGAGCTGCTCGACGGTCTCCACCCCTTCCGCGACCACCCGCAGCTTCAGGCTTTTGGCCATGGAGATGATGGCGGTGACAATGGCTGCGTCATCACCCTGCTGGCCGATATCCTTGACGAATTTGCGGTCTATCTTCAACTCGCCGATGGGCAGCCGCTTCAGGTAGTAGAGGGAGGAATAGCCGGTGCCGAAATCGTCGATGGCGATCCCCGCCCCCATGGCCTGCAATTCGTTGAGCAGCCCCACCGCCTTCTCCTCGTTCTCCATGACCGTGCCTTCGGTGATTTCAAAAACAAAGGCCCGCGGCTCCATGCCCGCCGCCGCGATGGTCTCCCTGATCCTGGCGCAGACATGCTCCCGCCTGAACTGGCGGGGCGAGAGGTTGACCGCCATCGCGAGTTCGTGGCCTGCCGCGCGCAACGCCTTGAGATCCTCGCAAGCCTGGGCGAGCACCCAGTCGCCGAGTTCGATGATGAGCCCGCTCTCCTCGGCCATGGGGATAAAGGCCGCCGGGCCGACAAGCTCGCCGCCCGGACGGCGCCAGCGGATCAGGGCCTCCACCCCCATCACCCGCCCGGTGAAGAGATCCACCTTGGGCTGATAATACAGCAGGAACTCCCGGCGGGCCAGGGCCTTACGCAGGCCGCTCTCCACCGCCAGCCACTCGTTGAGGCGCGCACTCATGGCAGAGTCGAAGACCTGACAGCTGTTCTTCCCCTGTTCCTTTGCCAGGTACATGGCGGTATCGGCGTTCTTGATCAGGGTTTCCTGGTCTTCCCCGTCATCCGGGAAAAAGGCTATCCCCATGCTGACGGTGAGGTAAAACTCCTGCCCCTGCAGCCGAACGGGCGGAGTCAGCATCCTGGTGATCCGTTGCGCGGCCTGCAAGGCGTCTTCTTGCCGGGCCATCCCCTCCAACAGAACAATGAACTCGTCGCCGCCGTAACGGGCCACGCTGTCTCCCTGCCGGAGGCAGCCGGAAAGGCGATCGGCCACCTCCCGGAGCAGGAGGTCGCCAAGAGTGTGGCCCAGGCTGTCGTTGATCCGCTTGAAGTTGTCCAGATCGAGGAAGAGCACCGCCACCTTCTTCCCCTCCCGCCGGGCGTGGGCCATGGCCACCCCCAGCCGGTCGTGGAAGAGCAGCCGGTTCGGCAGGCCGGTGAGGGCATCGTGGTGGGCCTGATGACGGAGCTGCTCCTCATGGAGCTTGATCTCGGTCATATCATGGAAAACGCCGACATAATTGCCGACCTTGCCCTGCGCGTCCCGGATGGAGGTGATGGTCAGCCACTGCGGGTAGACCTCGCCGTTCTTGTGGCGATTCCAGATCTCCCCCTGCCACTGCTCCTTCTCGACCAAGGCCTCCCACATCGCCTTGAAAAAAGAATCCCCATGCCGATCGGACTTGAGGAGGCGCGGATTCTCGCCCAGCACCTCGCCGGCCTCGTAGCCGGTAATGGCGGTGAAGGCCGGATTCACCCGCTGGATGATGCCCTGGGCGTCGGTGATGACGATGCCCTCGCTGCTCTTTTCAAAGACATTGTCGGAGAGAATCAGCTGACGGGTGGCACGTCTCGCCTCGGTGACATCGCGGACGATGCCCAGGAGCTGCACGACCCGTCCGTCCGCGCCGCGCTTCTGCTCCGCGTCGGCATGCAGATGGCGCAGCTCGCCGTCCGAACGCAGGAGGCGGTATTCCATGCTCCCCGCCGGCTCGCCGGCCAGCAGCGCATCGAGCCATTGCCGCACCTTGCCGAGATCATCCGGATGCACAAAACGCAACAGCCCATCCAGGCTGGCGCCCCCTTCCCCCCCGCCCCCGAAAATCCGCCGGGCCTCGGCGGAGCAAACCAGCGAGCCACGGAGCACATCCCACTCCCAATGGCCGAAACGGGCGATACTCTGGGCCCTGGCCAGCCTCTCTTCCTTGCGGCGGAGATCCTCTTCGACCCGGATCCTCTCGATAATCTCCCGGTTCAATTCCTCGTTGCTCTTGGCCAGATCCACGGTGCGCTCGACAATGATCTCCTCCAGGCGATGGCGGTACTGTTCAAGCTCGGAACAGTTCCGGCCCAGCTCCGCCGCGGTGCTCTCCAGCGAGCGATTGGCCGCGAAGAGTTCCCTGTTCAGGGCGGAAAAACTGAAATGGAGGATCAGGAAGGCAAGAAGCGCGGCCGCGACGGTGAGAAGGACGGAGAGCAGGACAAAATCCCGGAACTCCTCGACCTGCTTGGTCACTTCCAGGGCCAGGGCGACCCGGGCCACGGTCTGGCCCTGATAGTCGGGGAGGGAGAAGGCGGTGTCAAAGACATACCAGCTGCCGCCAATCTTTTCCTGACGCAGCTCTTCGTGAAACTGAAAATCGGGCGGCAAGCGCCGGAAGATGTTATCGCAGCAGAGGAGCATGACCTGGCCGGCGAATTCCCGAATCGGGTGACGACCCGCGGCGCCCTCCTGCCCTTGCCAGCGCTCCTTCGCGAAGAGAATGGCCATCTCCACCGCGTGCGCCTGCCCCTGCCCCACGCGCCCGACCAGCTGCTCGACCTGCAAGCCGAATTCCACGGCGCCCAGATACTCTTCCCCCTGAAATACCGGCTGAATGATCCGGTAGAAGAGTCCGTTCCTGCAAAGGTCATAGCCCGCCAGCGGGGCGCGGCGGCGGTTGACCTCGGCCACCATGGGACAGACGGGGCCCGGCGCGGCAGCAGAAAGCTCGGGCTCCTGAACCTTGAGAAACACCTGGTTCTCCGGGGTATAGAACTGGAACTGCACCAGGGCGCTGTTTTCCATGGACAGTACCCTTTCGTAGAGCGGCCGGGTGAGGGCGAAAAGCGCCACCCGATCCCGGCGGGCGAACAATTCTGTCACCTGCGGCCTGGTATTGAGGAGATTCTGGAGGCGGAAGCGGTAGAGCCCGAAGGCCTGGTCGGTGAGCAGGGTGAGGCGTTCCCTGGTGTGGTCCTCCTCGATGCGCAGCTTCTGGTGAAGCTGTTCCCGCTGGGACTTGATCCCCAGGAACAAAAAAATGCCGGCCAGGACGAGGATGGTCGCCAGCACCGTTACGGT
>DDXK01000097.1:8332-47324 GCA_002347185.1 Desulfobulbaceae bacterium UBA2262
CCCCGCCGGCGTAGGCAGGATCACGGCGCAGCCCGGAAAAATGGGCGAGCAGGCGGTTGGCCAGCTTCTTGCCCAGCTGCACCCCTTCCTGATCAAAGGAATTGATATTCCAGACAAAACCCTGCAGCACCACCTTGGCCTCGTAGAGGGCGAGCAGGGCCCCCATGGCGTAGGGGGTCAGGCGCTCGGCCAGCAACAGGGAACTCGGCCGGTTGCCGGGAAAGCGCCGGTTGGGGTTGTCGCTCTCCTGGCCGAGGGCCAGGGCCAGGGCCTGGGCAAGCAGATTCGCCACCAGCTTTTCCTGGGAGGTGGTGTTCTCGACCAGAAGATCCTCGCCGTACTGGCTCTGCCGGAAACCGATAAACTCGACGGGAACGAGGGAGGTGCCCTGATGGATCAGCTGATAGAAGGCATGCTGACCGTTGGTTCCCGGCTCCCCCCAGACCACGGGGCCGCTCTCCCAGGCCAGGGGCCTGCCCTGCCGGGTCACGGACTTGCCGTTGCTTTCCATGTCGCATTGCTGCAGGTGGGCGGCGAAACGGAGCAGGGCCTGGCTGTAGGGCAGGATGGCCACGCTTGCACAGCCGAGGAAATTACGGTTCCAGATGCCGAGCAGGGCGAGAAGCAGGGCCGGATTTTTGCGCAGCTCCGGCTCCTCGGCGGCCAGGTCCATGGCATGCGCGCCCGCCAGGATTTCGAGCACCTGTTGGTGGCCGAGGGCGAAGCCGAGCATCACCGCCCCCACCATGGAGGTGGCGCTGTAACGGCCGCCGATGTAATCGAACATGAAGAAGGAACGCAGGTAGCGGGCCGGATTGTCCATGGGCGAGCCCTTGCCGGTGACGGCAAGAAAATGGCGCTCCGGCGCAAGCCCGGCCGCAGCAAAGGCCTTGCGGACCAGCTCTTCGTTGGTCAGGGTCTCCAGGGTCGAGCCGCTCTTGGAAACGACATTGACCAGGGTTCTCTTCAGGTCAAGCCCGGCCAGGACCGCCGCCGCGTCGTCGGGATCGACGTTGCTGATGAAATGCACCCGGCGTCCCGGCAGGCGGAAGGCGGCCAGGGCCAGATAGAGGGCGCGCGGGCCGAGATCGGAACCACCGATTCCTATCTGGACCAGATCGGTGAAGGGTTCCCCCTGCGCATTGACGATGGCGCCCGCCGCCAGCTCTTCGAGGAACCTGGCCAGCTTGGCCAGCTCCTCCCTGGCCGCCTCCGAAGCCTCCGGCGCGGCGGCCGGCTCGCCAAAAACATCGCGGCAGGCCGTATGCAGCACCTGCCGCTCCTCGCTGGGATATCCTTCGATGCGATTCAGCACCGCGCCCCGCCGCATCAGAGCAAACTGGGCCACGGCGCCGCTCTCGTCGGCGAGCTCCTGCAGGGCATCAAGCACCGCCCCGTCGACGCGCTGGGTGCCGTAGAGCAGGGTGAAGCCCGCGGCCGTGCAGCGGCAGGCCCTGAGCCGCTCCGGACTCAGCAGGCCCGGCCGGGTCAGATCGCAGGGAGCGGCCGCCAGTTGCCGCAGGCGCGCGACGCTCTTGTAGCCGTTGAAATCGCCAGAAAAAAATGTCCCTTCCACAGCCTCTCCTCCCTCTCGCCTTTCCTTCCCCATCCTTCTCCCACCCCTGCGGCGAAAAGTGAGCACCTGCCCAAAGGGCTCCTCCCCGGGAAAATTCCCCTCACCGCCAAGAAAATTGGTAAAAAATTGAAATCACTTATGCTATATGCTAAGAATGATTATCCACTCGCTGGTCCAAGCCGCCGACAGCAGGTGACGGTATCATAGCATAGAGGGGCCTCGGGGATGCAACCGAGTTGTGGGCTGCCTCATTTTTTCCTGGCCAGGACAATGAAGCAGACCCCTTTTTCTCTTCAAAAGACAGGACTCTGACTTGCGCCATGGAAGCGGTTGCCGCTGAACAGGAACTCTTTCGCGCCTGCGAAATCATCTTCGGGCCCGATCTCCACATCTCCCGGGACTTCCTCGAATATCTGCAGCTGTCCGGCATCAAGAGCGCCTACCGCCAGCGGGCCATGGAAACGCACCCCGACCGGGCGGCCCTGGAAAACGCCGAGATGCAGCGCCAGCGTCACGACCTTTTTCTCTCGGTGCAGGAAGCGTACGAAAACCTGGTCACCTTTCTCGACGCCAGGGAAAAGGGCTACCAGCTGCCTCCCGGAGCACCGCCCCCGCCCCCCCGTCCGGCCGCCAGGCCCGCCTCCAGGCGGCCACCCAGCCACGCGGCCAACGGGAACAGAGACGACCGCAGCGAACAGCGGCCCCACGGCAAGGCCTCCTGCGACAACGGCCAGCAGCACAATCTCCACTGGGACATCGACAGCCTCTATCAGGGGCCGCTTCCCAACCGCCGTCTGCTCCTCGGCCATTTCCTCTACTACTCCGGCCTGATCAACTGGCGAACCATCATCCAGGCCCTGATCTGGCAACGCACCGAGCGGCCGCGCCTGGGAGAGCTGGGACAGCGCTTCGGCCTGCTCAGCGAGGAGGAGGTGATCCAGATCCTCCGCAATCGTCCCGGCAGAGCGCCTTTCGGCAAGGCCGCCCTTGAGCTTGGCCTGCTCTCCGAACCCCAGCTGCAGATGCTGATCTTCCACCAGAAGCGGCTGCAGAAGAAATTCGGCGAATTCTTCCTCGAAAAGAAGCTTCTTGACCCGGAAGAGCTCCGCGAGCTGCTGGACCGCTACCAGGAACACAACGCGGAGATCGCCCGGCGCACCCAAGGTGCGCGATTCCGGCCCTGATGCCCTTGCCGCTCTTTTTTTCCCGCCAGACCGGGGTCATCCGGCCGCAACCCGCCCGGACCTGCCCAGGAATAGTGCCAGACGATGATCTACAATAACCTCATCTATCTGCTCGTCGTCATCCTGGTGCTCACCACCGGCGGCGCCCCGGAGGCCCCGCAGCTGCCCTGGCCGGCCGCCCTCGTCCTCCTCCTGGCCAAGGGCGCTCTCCTCGCCTGGCTGAGCCGCTCTTCCTTCCGAGGCGGCAAGCTCGCCGGCGCGGCGGATTATTTCGCCGTGGAGCAGCGCCTCTCAATCCTGGCCATTGTCATCTTCAGCATCGACATCTATCTTCTCGAAGGGCAATACTATCTGGCCCGCCTCCCTTTCGCCGCGGCGCTGCCGGTGCTGGGCCACCTGGCCGGCCTCCTCCTCTTTTCCGGCTACCTGACCATCATCTGGCTCGCGGCCTTTCCCAGCTACAAGAGGATTTTCCAGCGGGAGTTTTCCGCGCGCGCCTTTCTCGCCGCCAACCTGAAAGTCAACCTCGCCATTGTCCTGCCCTGGCTGCTCCTCTCCCTGCTTTTCGACCTGCTGGCCCTGGCCCCACTGCCCGCCGCGAAAAAATTCCTTGCCTCGCCCTGGGGGGAACCTCTCCTGCTCCTCTTTTTCTTCCTGACCCTGGCCTTTTTCCTGCCCGCGGCCGTTGTCCGCCTCTGGAACTGCACGCCGCTGCCCCCCGGCCCGATCCGGGAGCGGATCGAGGCCTTCTGCCGCCAGGAAGGGCTGCGCTTTGCCGAAATCATGATCTGGCCGCTTTTTGAAGGCAGAATGCTCACCGCCGGTGTCATGGGCCTCAGCCGCCACTTCCGTTACCTGCTCGTCACCCCGGCGCTGCTGGAGTCCATGCACCCGGAGGAGATCGAAGCGGTCATGGCCCACGAAATCGGCCACGTCAAGCGCCACCACCTGCAGCTCTACCTGCTGCTCTTCCTGGGCTTCGGCCTGCTGGCCCAGCTGAGCAGCGCCCCCCTCCTCCTGCTCCTCCTCAATTCCGACTTCTTCTACTGGCTGGTCCTCGTCACCGGCCAGGGCCCGGAGAAGATCCTCGGCCTGGCCAGCACCTTCATCATGCTCGCCCTGATGCTCCTCTATTTCCGCTACCTTTTCGGCTTTTTCATGCGCAACTTCGAACGGCAGGCGGATCTCTTCGCCCTGCAGGCCATGGGGAAAGCCTCCCCCCTCATCCGGGTCTTCGAAAAAATCGCCTGGCTGAGCGGCAAGATCCGGGATCTGCCCAGCTGGCATCACTTCGGCCTCGGCGAGCGCATAGACTTTCTGCGCGCCTGCGAGGAAAGTCCCAGCCGGGCCGAGCGCCACCACCGCAAGGTTTATCTGACCCTGCTTGCCTACCTGCTGCTCCTGGCCACGGGCACCGTGGCCCTTTGGCAAATGCCCGCCGATTTCCTGGGCGAGGCCCCGAAAAGCCGCTTCGTCGAGGCGCTTATCCGCCAGAAAATCAGGGAAGAACCGACCAGTGCCGTCTGGCCGCAGCTGCTGGGCGATCTCCATTACAGCCAGAAACGCTACCAAGAGGCCCTTGCCGAATACAGCCAGGCCCTGCGCCTGGCGCCAGACAATGTCGAGGCCCTGAACAACCTGGCCTGGCTGCTGCTCACCGTGGAGCAGACCGAGCTGCGCGATCCGGCCAGGGCCCTGATCCTGGCCAGACAGGCAAGCTTCCGCCAGAAGAGCGCCCATGTCCTCGACACCCTGGCCACCGCTTACTGGGCCAACGGCCTGCCCGAGCTGGCCATTGCCGTGGAAAAGGAGGCCCTGCTGCTGGCCGGGAAGAATCAGGAGTTCTACCGCGGCCAGATCGAACGCTTCCGCACCACCACCTACGGGCGGCATGCCCCTTTTCCGGAACCGGAACCACGCTGAAGCCGGGCCTGTGCCCGAGAGGACAAACTCAGGAGGAAGAGATGGCGGCCCGGGGGCTTATCATCATCAATACCGGCAACGGCAAGGGCAAGACCACGGCGGCCATCGGCCAGGCAGTGCGGGCGGCCGGCCACGGCATGCGGGTCTGCATCGTCCAGTTTATCAAGGGCCAGGCCCGGACCGGAGAGGCTCTCGCCCTGGAGCGGGCCTTTGCCGGCCAGATCGAGCTGCACGTCACCGGCTGCGGCTTCACCTGGCAGCAGGAGGAGGCAAAAGTACGGACGGCTGCCCTGGCCGGCTGGGCGCTGGCCAGAGAGAAGCTCGGCGACGCGGCCTACGGCATGGTGATCCTGGAGGAGCTCACCTATCTGGTGGGCCTGGGCCTGGTGGCCGAAGAGGAAATCATCGCCAGCCTCAAGGCGAGGCCACCCGGACAGCATGTGGTGATCACCGGCCGGAACGCCAGCCCCGGGCTTCTTGCCCATGCGGATCTGGTCACGGAGATGCGGGAGGTGAAGCACCCTTACCAGCAGGGCATCCTGGCCCAGAAGGGCGTCGAGTTCTGAGGGGCGAAAAAACAGGCGGGCTCAGCCGGGAACTTTCCCCCCGAGATCGAGGTCGGCCAGGGATCTTCCCTCGGCCAGGGCCAGCCCGAGCCGACGCCCGTACTGGTGGGCCTCCTCCAGCTGCTCTCTGGCATGGCCGTAGCGTGGATAATACCTGCCCAGGAACCTGCCCTTCTCCGGCACCCTGCCGGCCAGCTTGAGAAAAACGCCGATGGTCCGCCACGGCTCCCGACTCGGGTGGGCGAAGATCATCCGGTTGACCACCCGGGCCCCGCAGCGGGCAAGCTGCCAGGAGAGCGTCCACCAGTGCATGCGCCAATAGCCGCGGCAGGAGATGAGCGGCACCACCTGCTGGCCGGCAAAAAGCCGCCGCCCATCGCGGTCGAGCAGGGAAAGCACCGGGCCGCTGGGGTTATATGACCAGGTCGGACCAGCAAGGATGAGCAGATCGTACCTTGCCCGGCACAGGTCGCTCAGGGGCTGGATGGGAATGCGGCCGCGCAGGAAAGTGATCAGCATCATGGCCAGGGTGGCGGAGATGGTGCCGATGGGAAACTTGAGCGGCGTGCGTGGCATAAGCCGCTCCTCGCGCACCGTCACCCCTGCTTCGGCCAGGCCGGCGCTCAGGCGATGGATGAGCCCCGCGGTCTGGGCGCTGAACGAATAGTAGATGATGAGTACCCTGGCGGCGTTGCGGCCCATGCTCTCCTTAGTCCCCTTGCCTCTCCGGCCCTTGCGATGTTGCCCTATTTTGCCAGATTGCCCTGACGCTTCAAGATTTTTTTCTATCCGGCCGCCCAAAAGATGGGGTAGAGTGGCGGAGACAGGCCACCGGGCCTGGCCGACGCGACAACGGCGATCACGAGGGGGAGGGCATGCGAATCATCGCCTTTGGCGACATCCACCAGCAAGAGGGAAGAAGCGCGGAGATTCCCGGCCTGACCGCGGCGGCGCTGCTTCTTCTCACCGGCGACCTGACCAATTTCGGCGGCCGCGGCGAGGCTGCCGCGGTGCTTGCGGGCCTGACCGCCAGCAACCCGCGCATCCTTGGTGTTGCCGGCAACCTCGACCGCCCGGAAGTGGAGGCGCTGCTCGTCGAGCAGCAACGCAGCCTGCACGGCCGAGGCGTGGTCCTAGGCCAGGTGGGCATCTTCGGGGTGGGCGGCTCCAACCCCACCCCCTTCCACACCCCCAACGAATTTTCCGAAAAAGAACTCGAAAAGCTGCTGAGCGCCGGCCACGAGGCAGTACGCCACTGCCCCTTCCGGATCCTGGTTTCCCATCCGCCGCCGCACAAAACCGCCACCGACCGCCTCGCCACGGGCGCCCATGTGGGCAGCACGGCGGTGCGCGCCTTCATCGAAGCCCAGCAGCCGGACCTCTGCCTCTGCGGGCACATCCACGAGGCCCGCGGGCTGGACGCCATCGGCCGCACCCGGATCATCAACCCCGGCCTGCGGCAGGAAGGCGGCTGGATCGAGATCACCGTTGCGGAGGACGGCATCAGGGCCGACCTGCACACCTCACCATAGGAGACCACCAGCGCCATGCCGGAAACACATGAAACCATCATCGTCGGCGCCGGGCTTTCCGGTCTGAGCGTCGCCCATTTTCTTTCCAGCCGGGAGCCGGAACGGGAGATCCTTATCCTCGAACAGGAGGAGCGGCCGGGCGGCGCGGTCAAATCCTTTCGGGAACAGGGCTACCTGGCCGAATGGGGCCCGCACGGCTTTCTGGACAACAACCCGGCCAGCCGGGCCCTGCTGGCCGAAACCGGCCTGGAGAAAATCGCCCAGAAGGCGCCGCTGGGCAGCTTTGTCCGCTATGTCTGCCACCAGGGCCGGCTGGTGCAGCTCCCCCAGCAACCACAGGCCCTGCTCGCCAGCCCCCTGCTCTCGCCCCTGGGCAAGCTGCGGCTCCTCGGCGACCTCTTCGTCCGGCCGGTTGCGGCCGAGCAGAGCCTGGCCCAGTGGGCGGCCCACCGCTTCGGCCCCCAGGTGCTGCCCCTGGTGGACGCCGCCGCCACCGGGACCTTTGCCGGCGACTACGAACGCCTCAGCATGGACGCGGTGATGCCCGGGGTGCGCCGTCTGGAAAAAGAAGCGGGTTCGGTGCTGAGGGGACTCTTCGCCAAAAGGAAGAACAAAGGGGAGAAGGCAGGAATCCTGCCGGCCATGACCAGCTTTCCGCAGGGCATGGAACAGCTGGTGACCACGCTGGCGGCCCGGGCCCAAGTGCGCTACCGGACGCCGGTCGCCGCCATCCGCCGGCAGGAAGGTTTCTGGACAATCGACACCGGGGCCGGCTCCTACCGGAGCAAGCTCCTGGTCCTGGCCCTGCCGATCAACGGCAGCCTCCGGCTTCTGGCCGGCCATCGCCCGCCCCTGCCCAGCATCCCCACCGCCACCATCGCCACCGTGGCCCTGGGCTTCGGCAGGGAGGCGCGGGTGCCCTTCGGCTTCGGCTACCTGGCGCCGGAACGGGAGCAGCGCTTTGCCCTGGGCGCGCTTTTTTCCACCCACATGTTTCCGGGCCGCGCCCCTAATGATTGCGTCCTGCTCGAAGCCCTGGTCGGCGGCCGCCGCCATCCGGAGCGGCTGGAGCTTTCCGACGAGGAGCTGGTCGGCAGGATCTGCGACGACCTCGGCCAGCTGCTCCACCTGCCAAAACCGCCCAGCTTCGCCAGGGTCCTGCGGAGCGGCAACGGGATCCCGCAGCTGGAAAAAGGCCATCTCGCCCTGCTCGCCTGGAAGGAACGGCTGGAAGCCAGCGAGCCTGGGCTTTTCCTCTGCGGCTTTGGCTGGGAGGGAATCGGGATGAACGACATGATGAAGGGCGCGAGCGCGGTGGCGGAAAAAATCCTGAGCGGAGCCGGGGGCAGAGAGCAGGCCGAGGTGAAGCCGGTCTACTTCTGAGGCCCTCCCTTCCGGACAGCGAGCGCCGCTGGCAGCGCCCTCTTGCCTCAGCTCTGATTCCGCAGGCGGGTGGCCAGATGTTCGACCTGGCCGCGGATGCTGCCGTTTCTCGCCACGGCCTCGGTGATGACCCGGATGGAGTGGACCACCGTGGAGTGGTCGCGGTTGAAGGCCCTGCCGATCTCGGCGAGGGCCTCTTCGGTGAGCTTGCGGGCCAGGTACATGGAAACCTGACGCGGAAAGGCGACGCTCTTCTTCCGGGACTTGGACTGCAACTCGTCCACAGAGACATTGTACTGCTCGGCGATGAAATCACGGACCATGATGGCGGAGAGTTCGTTGCGGTGGCCGACGATGCCGGCGATGATCTCCTTGACCATGTCGAGGCTGGGCCTGGCCTTGAGCAGAGAGGACTTTGCCCTGAGGCCGACAATGGCGCTCTCCACCCGCCGGATGTCCCCCTGCAGCCGGTCGGCCAGGAACTCGACAATCTCGTCGGAAAGCTGCAGTTTGTTGTTCCTGGCCTTGCGCTCGATGATCAGGGCGCGGGTACGGCGGTCGGGCGGATTGATGGTGGTGATCAGGCCCGAGGAAAGACGGGAGCGGATCCCGGCATCGAGATCCGGGATGCTGCGGGGAGGGACCGATCCGGTGAAGATCACCCGTTTGCCGCATTCCATCAGGACATCCAGGGCCTCGGCCAGCTCGGACTGGGTCTTGGTTTTCCCGGAAAGGGACTGCACGTCCTCCATGAGCAGGACATCGCATTGGTGGTGGTACTTGTCCTTGAACTGCTCCATGGTGTTGTTCTTGAGATTTCTTACCATCTCGGCGGTGAGCTGCTGCGAGGTGACATAGTGCAGCCTGGTGCCGGGAGAATGGCCGGTGATATGGTGGGCCACCGCATGGGTGAGATGGCTTTTCCCCAGGCCGGTCCCGGCCTCGATGAAGAGACAGGGGCTCAGGGAGCTGTCGCCGTTGGCAATGGCCTCGCAGGCGGAATAGGCCAGGGCATTGCTGTCGCCGACCATGAACTCGGCGAAGGTATAGCGCGGGTGCAGGGTGCGCACCGAGGATCTGGCCATCGGCATGCTGGGCAGCCGAAGCTGCTCCTGCTTTTTTTCCGGCGCCGGCAGCAGGCAATGCGCCTCCCGGCCCTCGGCCACGGAGATGCGCAGAGAAAGCCCCTCCTGGCCAAGCTCGCGCAGGGCCTCGCCAATATGCGGGAAATAATTGTTTTTCACCCAGGAACAGAAATAGGGGTCCGGCCCGACAAGCGCGAGACTCCCCTCCTCGGCCAGGGAGCACTGCAAGGGTTCGACCCACAGGTTCATGTCGCTGCTTGAGAGCTTCCGCGACAAAACATCCTTAACTCTCTGCCAGAGCATCCTTTTCCCCTCACCCCAAAGACAAGAAACAAGCTATTTTCACGAATTACGAACGCTGAGAAAACGTATGGCAGGGTTTTTAAATGAAAAGCGCGGCGGCTGTCAAAACCGCTTTCAAGGGATTTTCCTCTTCGCCCCCCCAAAGTTTTCAACAGCCGCCAACCCCCCTTTTCCAGGGGAGGAATTGCCAATCAATCCGCTAACCAAGCATTTTTCGGCGACTTTTCCCAGCCATGGCAAAATGCGCAAAATTCCGTTCTTTTACCGTCGACCCCCAGGAAGAGTTTCTCATTTCATTAAGCGCTAAACCTCAACCTTTTCTCTTCATATCTCACGCTTGCTCCTATTATCTCTTTTTTTCTCTTCACAAAACCTCCCTTTTCCACAGCCGCCCCGACATCAACCCGAACTTGCGATGTTTTCCTTTCCCGCCCCCGCGCCGGCCTTTCCGATAACACGAATTTATTTGGAGTGGCACGAAATCAACCCGCGCCGACCCTCTCCGCCCCCTGAAAAATGGCGGCGAACGCATTGACGCCCGCCAGCCTCCTGTGCCACAATAGGCCGACGTGCGACCGCCGGTGCCGGCAAAAAAACAGGTCTGCCGCAAGAAGCTGCCAGCAGGCGGCAGCCTGATTCGACGCAGCCCTTTTCCTCAGGAGGCCAGAGATGGACCCAGCAACGCTTATTCCCTCCCCCGACGCCATTCCAGTCCCCTGGGGGTATTTCCAGTTCCTGTTGATCCTCACCTTTTTTCTCCATCTTCTCTTCATGAATGTCATGCTGGGAACCTCCTTCATCGCCCTGACCCGCGAGCTGCGCAGCCCGACGGCAGCGCCGCCTCCCTGCCGTGACCTTGCCAGCAAGCTCACCCACATCATCGCCTTCACCGTCAATTTCGGGGTGGCCCCCCTCCTTTTCCTGCAGGTCCTCTACGGCCAGTTCATCTACACCAGCTCCATCCTCATGGGCGCCTACTGGCTTTCCGTCGTCCCCCTCCTGATCCTGGCCTACTACGGCGCCTACCTCTACAAGATGCGCCACGACCTCACCGCCGGCAGCCGCAGGGGGACCCTGGCCCTGAGTCTTTGCCTCCTGCTCGCCATCGCCTTTCTCTTCGTGAACAACATCAGCCTCATGCAGAATCCGCAGAACTGGGACGCCTACTTTTCCCAGCCGGACGGCACCCTGCTTGCCCTGGCCGACCCGGCGCTCCCTTCGCGCTACCTGCACTTCCTCGCGGCCTCGGCGGCGGCGGGCGGCCTCTTCCTGGCAATCCTCGCCTGGTTCCGCCTGAAAAAAGGCGAACAGGGCGCGGCCAGGGAGCTTGGCGCGGGCATGAAATGGTTCACCTATGCCACCGTGGTTGAGGCGGGCACCGGCATTCCCTTTCTCTTCTCCATGCCCAGGGAGGTTCACCAGCTCTTTGTCGGCGGGGCGCTGCTCCCCACCCTTCTCTTCAGCGCCGCCCTGGTCGCCACCTTTCTCTGCCTCCGCTACGGAGCCCAGGAAAGGGTCTGGCCGGCAACCGCGGCCCTGGCCGTCACCATCCTCTGCATGATCCTGGTCCGGGATCTGGCCAGGCAGGCCTACCTCGCCCCCTATTTCCATCCGGCCGACCTCGCGGTCAGCCCGCAATGGTCGCCCTTCCTCCTCTTCCTGGCCATACTCGTCGCCGGGGGCGGGGCGGTGGCCTACATGCTGAAGCTGGCCGCCAAGGCCGGCAGGGAGGTCCGCCCATGAACTATCCTGTCTGGCAGCTCGACTTTTTCGGCGGCGGCCTCACCATCGCCCTCATCGCCATCCTCCACGTCTACATTTCTCATTTCGCCATAGGCGGCGGCCTCTTTCTGGTGCTGACCGAGCTGAAGGCCTACCGGGAGAACTCACCGGAGATCCTCGAATACACACGGAGGCACACCAGGTTCTTCCTCCTCCTCACCCTGGTCCTGGGCGCCATCACCGGGGTGGGCATCTGGTTCACCATCGCCCTCATCGCCCCGGCCGCCACCTCCATCCTCATCCACAATTTCGTCTTCGGCTGGGCCATCGAGTGGGTCTTCTTCGTGGGCGAGATCGTCGCCGTCCTTGTCTATTACTACACCTTCGGCCGCATGGACCGGCGCAACCACCTCATCATCGGCTGGCTCTACTTCATCTTTGCCTGGCTCTCCCTCTTTGTCATCAACGGCATCATCGCCTTCATGCTCAGCCCGGGCGAATGGCTCACCAGCGGCAACTTCTGGGACGGCTTTTTCAACCCGACCTTCTGGCCGGCTCTCTTTTTCCGCACCTTCCTCTGTCTGATGCTGGCGGGGCTCTACGGCTTCCTCACCTCCACCGCCATCAAGGAAGAAGGACTGCGCCATACCATGGTCCGCTACTGCGCCACCTGGCTGCTCGCCCCCTTCGTCTTTTTCCTGGCCTCCGCCTACTGGTATGTGCAGAGCCTGCCGCCCGGCCCCAGAGCCTGGGTCCTCAACCTCGACTCCGCCATCGCCCCCTCCCTTTCCTTCTTCATCTGGGGCTCCCCCCTGCTCTTCCTCGGCGGCCTCCTCATGGCCATCCGCCTGCCGCAGCTCGCCAAGCGGACCCTGGCCGTGGTCCTGCTCCTGCTCGGCCTCGCCTACATGGGCTCCTTTGAGTACATCAGGGAAGGCAGCCGCCGGCCTTACACCATAGCGGACCACATCTACGCCAACGCCATCCTGGCCAGGGATCTGCCCACCGTGGCCGAAAAGGGCATCCTCGCCTCGGCCAGGTGGGTCGACAAGGAAATCACCGACGCGAACCGCCTTCTGGTGGGCAGACAGATCTACGATATCTTCTGCGCCTCCTGCCATTCCATCGGCGGCCCCATCCGCGACATCAAAAAGCTCAGCGCCAAATATGCCTCTGTCTATGTCATGGAAGGCGAGATCAGCGGCCAGGGCAAGGTCATCGGCTGCATGCCGCCCTTCCCGGGCACCCTTGCCGAGCGCAACGCCCTGGCCACCTTCATTGTCGAAGGGCTGCGGGGCAAAAAAAAGCCGCAGGCACAGCCCACTCTTTCGGCACAGCCACTCGCTCCCCTGCCCTTTGACCCTGAAACATCGCAATACCTCCTGCTTGCCTGGAACAATATGGGCATGCACTGCCTGACCGATGCGGACAGCCTCTTCAGCTTTCTGCCGCCGGCAAACAACCTGCACGCGCAGCTGATCAGGCGCGGTCCCACTCCGGAGGTGGTGACCGAGGGGGTGGTCATCACCTACCAGGTGGAACCGGGCTTTGAGAATCCGGCCGGCAAGGTGGAGTTCTGGAAGTACCAGACGCCCCTTTACGGCACCAGCCAGCCTGAAAATATCGGCTTGAGCGGCAACGGCCTTGCCGGCACCATGACCCTCAATCCCGACAGCAAGGCCTTTGCCGCCGACAAGGTGCCGGTGGTTCCCTACCCGGCGGCCGGCGGCTATATGCCCTACCCCGCCTTCACCATCGAGGCGCGGGACAAGGCCACCAATACCCTTCTCGCCGCAACCCGCATGGTGGCGCCGGTCTCCACGGAGCTGGGCTGCAAGAACTGCCATGGCGGCGGCTGGAGCAAGGAGGTGGCCGGCATCTCTCCGGTTCCGACCAGGGATTTTCTCACCGTGCATGACCGCTTCAACAAAACAAAGCTCCTCGCTGCGGCCAGGGCCGGCAAGCCGCTGCTCTGCCAGAGCTGCCATCCCGACCCGATTCTCAATGCCGCCGGCAACCCGAAACTCCTCAACCTGCCGGCGTCCATCCACGGCTGGCACGCCAACTTCCTCACCGGCCGCGGCGCCGAAGCCTGCGCCCTCTGCCATCCCAACAATCCCCAGGGCAGCACCCTCTGCCTGCGGGGCATCCACAACGAGCTCGGCCTCACCTGCGTCAACTGCCATGGCACCCTGGAGGATCACGCCCTCTCCCTGCTCCTGGCCGAGAAAAAAGCGGGCAAGCCCGGGGCGGATCGCCTGATGAAGCACCTCAAGCCGAGGAGCGTGGCTAGCCTTGAAGAGATCAAACCGCGCACGCCATGGCTCAACGAACCGGACTGCCTCACCTGCCATGTCGGCTTTGCCCCGCCGGAGACGGACACGGCCTTCAACGTCTGGACCGAAAGCGGCGACGAACTCTACCGCAACCGCCACGACGAGTCGGGCAGCATCCACTGCGCCGCCTGCCACGGCAGCCCGCATGCCATCTACCCGGCGACCAACCCTTACGAAAAAGAGCGGGACAACTTCGGCCCCCGGCAGTACCAGGGCAACCCCTATCCCATCGGAGCCAACAAAAATTGCGCGGTCTGCCACACCGTGGAGATGGAGGAGGAGCTGCACCACCCCAACTCCCTGGGCATGATGCGCAACAGCCGGGAATAAGAACGACGCGGCTCCCCCCGGCAAAGCGGCTTGACTTTTCAAAAACCATGCGGTACCCTCGCCCCACTTTTGCAAGCACGGGAGGGCTTATCTTCCCTGTTTATTTGAAAAAAAGGAGCCGGCAATGAGCCTGATCACCGACCTGTTCGGCAAATCCCCGTTCGGCCCCCTGGTCCAGCACTCGAAAAAGGTGCATGAGTGCGTGGAGCTGGTCAAACCGCTGATGGATGCCCTCTTTCGCGAGGATTACGAGGAGATCCACCGCCTGCAGGACCGCATCGCCAAGCTCGAATACGAGGCGGACTGCATCAAGCACGACATCCGCGAGCAGCTGACCAAGCGCTACTTCCTGCCGGTGGACAAGGTCGACCTCGAACGCTTTCTCCGCAGGCAGGACCGGATCGCCGACTGCGTTCAGGATGTCGCCGTCATCCTCCTGATCAGAAACACCCGGATCCACCCCTCCCTGCATCCCCAGTTTCACCAGCTCGTCGAGCAGGTGTTCCAGGTTACCGGCCTTTTGCTCAACGCGGCCGTCGAATTTCAGAACCTGGCCGAGGTTTCCTTTGCCGGCGCCGAAGCCAGGGTGGTGCTGGGCCTGCTCAAGGGCATCGGCGAGGAGGAATGGAAGGCGGACCGGCTGGCCCGCAGCCTGAGCCAGGCCCTCTATCGCCGGGAAGGCGAACTCGACCCCCTCACCATCATCTTCACTGAAAAAATCATCATCGCCCTGGGCTCCATCGCCAACGAAGCGGAAAACGCCAGCGACCTGCTCAGAAACATGCTTGTGCAGTAACCCCCAGCCAACCGGGAACACTGATGGACATTCTCCTTATCGCCGTTGCCGCCCTCCTCGGCCTCTACATGGCCTGGAACATCGGCGCCAATGACGTGGCCAACTCCATGGCCGATGCCGTGGGTTCCGGCGCCCTCTCCGTCAAACAGGCCGTTATCCTTGCCGGGATCTGCGAGTTCGCCGGCGCGGTGCTGGTCGGCTCCCACGTCACCGACACCGTGCGCAGCGGCATCGTCGATCCCAACATGCTCGCCGCCCTCCCGGGAATAACCCCGAGTGAAGCCGCGACCCTCATGGTCATCGGCATGACCGCCGCCCTGCTTTCCTCCGCCTTCTGGCTCCATTTCTCCTCCTGGACCGGCATGCCCGTCTCCACCACACACTCCATCGTGGGCGCCATTGCCGGCTTCGGCATCGTGGCGGCGGGCTGGCACTCGGTCAACTGGCACAAGATGGGCCAGATCGTGGCGAGCTGGTTCATTTCTCCCATTGTCGGCGGCCTGCTCGCCTTTCTCCTCTTCAAGTTCATCAGCCACGCCATCCTCATGCAGGACCGGCCGGCCAGGGCGGCCATCAAGTACACCCCCTTCATCGTCTTCCTCATGGCCGGGGTCGTCACCCTGGCCACCATCTACAAGGGGCTGACCCATGTCATCAAGAACCTGGGCTGGATGAACGACCAGGTCTCCCTGCTCATCGCCCTGGGAATCTCCATCCTCAGCTGGATCGTCTCCAGCAGGCTGATCCGGAAAAAGCTTGAGGGCAAGGAAAGACTCCCCCTGCCCCAGCAGCTCGCCCTAGTGGAAGAAGTCTACACCCCCATCGTCATCGTCAGCTCCTGCGCGGTGGCCTTCGCCCATGGCGCCAACGACGTGGCCAACTCCGTCGGCCCCCTTGCCGCCGTGGCCCATATCGTCCAGAACGGCTCCATCGAGATGCAGGTGGGTGTCCCCTTCTGGATCCTGGCGCTGGGCGGGGGCGGCATCGTCCTCGGCCTGGCCACCTTCGGCTACAAGGTCATGGACACCGTGGGCACCAAGATCACCGAGATCACCCCCTCCCGCGGGGTGGCCGCCGACCTGGCCGCCACCGCCACGGTGCTGGTCTGCACCCGACTGAAGCTCCCGGTTTCCACCACCCATACCCTGGTGGGCGCCATCCTCGGCATCGGCCTGGCCCGGGGCCTGGGCGGCGTCAACCGGGCGGTGACCAGAAAAATCTTCGGCTCCTGGCTCTTCACCGTACCGGCCGCCGCCCTCCTCTCCATGCTTCTTTTTCTCCTTTGCCATCTCTTCTTCTTCGACCTGGTCAAGTCCGTCATCGAGACAAACGCCCGCTTGTGAGAGGCATCGCCCAAAGTCCCGGCAAGCCCGCCTTTACGGCAAAAGTTTGTCTACCCTAAAAAAATCATTGACTCCCAATAGCAGTGCGGATACCTTGTGCTCGTGCGGCTGTGGGAGAGAGGCGGAGTGCCACTTGCCCCAAAAGTTAGCCTCCCTTAATTCTCTGGCACGGGAAGCTGAAGCCAGACCCGGTCTCTTCGCAGCCCACCTTTTTTTTGCAACAGGATTTGCGCAGGCACCTATTCACCAGGAGGAGTTCCATGGAGAGGCTGTTACTCAGAAAAATGGAAAAAGGACAGACAGGCACCGTCATCAGCGTGAAGGTCGGCGGCGAACTCGGCCGCCGCATCCGCGACATGGGCATCGTCCCCGGTACCGAGATCACCATCCAGGGCAGAGCCCCCCTCTTCGACCCGGTGGCCATTCGGGTCATGGACAGCACCCTGACCCTGCGCAACAACGAAGCGGATTACATCGAAGTGGAAATTGCCTGACCGCACTCAAGGATGCAGAATATGAACAAGACCACCACCATTGCCCTGGCCGGAAACCCCAACGCCGGCAAGACCACCCTCTTCAACACCCTCACCGGCGCCCGCCAGCATGTGGGAAACTACCCCGGCGTCACCGTGGACAAAAAGGAGGGAATTTTTTCCTCCCATTCCGGCGAGGAGATCCGCATCGTCGACCTGCCCGGCACCTATTCCCTTACCGCCTACTCGGTGGAAGAAGTGGTGGCCAGGGATTATCTGGTGCAGGAAAAGCCAGACGTGGTGATCAATATCGTCGACGCCTCCAACCTGGAGCGCAACCTCTACCTCTCCACCCAGCTCCTCGAACTCGGGGTGCCCATGGTCATCGCCCTGAACATGATCGACGTGGCCGAGGATCGCGGGATCCGCATCGACGCCGCGAAACTCGCCAGCCTCATCAACCTGCCGGTGGTGCCGATCATCGCCCGCTCCGGCAAGGGCACGGAGCAACTGATCAGCGCCGCCCTCGCCGTGGCCGGGAAGGCGGCCCCCCGCGAGCCGCTGCTCATCTCCTACGGCGAGGACGTGGACAGCGCCCTCAAGGAGATGGAGGAGCGCATCGCCGCCAGCTCTCTGATGACCGGCACCTACTCACCGCGCTGGCTGGCCCTCAAATACCTGGAGGGGGACAGCCAGATCGTGGCGAAGGGTGAGCGCGAAAATCCGGCCCTGAACCAGGAACTTCTGCGCGCGGTGAACACCCTGGCCGACCATCTGCAAAAAACCATGGAGACCTACCCGGAGGCGATCATCGCCGACCAGCGCTACGGCTACATCAAATCGCTGCTCCGCCACAAGGTGGTTTCCCGCAAGTTCGACATGGATCGCCTCTACGCCTCGGACCGCATCGACAAGGTGCTGACCAACCGCTTCCTCGGCCCGCTGATCATGCTGGCCGTGCTGATGGGGCTCTACAAGTTCACCTTCACCTACAGCGAGCTGCCGGTGGCCTGGTTCGAGGCGCTCTTCGGCTGGCTGGGCGGGGTGGTGGACGCGACCCTGCCCGATGGCAACCTCAAGTCGCTCCTCATCTCCGGCATCATCGACGGCGTGGGCGGCATCCTCGGCTTCGTGCCGTTGATCATGTTCATGTTCCTCGGCATCGCCATCCTGGAAGACTCCGGCTACCTGGCCCGGGTCGCCTTCATGATGGACAGGGTCTTCCGCATGTTCGGGCTGCACGGCAGCTCGGTGATGGCCTACATCGTGGCCGGCGGCATCGCCGGCGGCTGCGCGGTGCCGGGCGCCATGGCCACCCGGACCCTGCGCTCGCCCAAGGAACGGCTGGCCACCCTGCTCACGGTTTCCTTCATGAACTGCGGGGCCAAACTGCCGGTGCTGGCGCTGCTCACCGCCACCTTCTTTGCCGAAAACCAGGCCCGGCTCATGTTCCTGCTCACCCTCTTCGCCTGGCTGATGGCGCTGATTGCCGCGAAGATCCTCCGCCTCACCGTGCTGCGCGGCGAGGCAACCCCCTTGTCATGGAGCTGCCGCCCTACCGCTTCCCCACCTTCCGGGGCATCGCCATCCACACCTGGGAACGCACCTGGCAGTACATCAAAAAAGCGGGCACGGTTCTGCTCGCCATGTCCATCCTGCTCTGGGCCATGATGCGCTTTCCGGGCCTGCCGGAGCAGACCACCGCGGAATTTGCCCGGCAGCGCCTGGAGATCACCAGCCAGGTCCCGCCGGAGGTCCTTGCCGCTCTCGACCAAGCGGAGAGCGCGGAGTCTTTGCCCGCGGCCGCCGCCCAGGTCAGGGAGCGACTCGGCGCGGTGGACGCGACCGAGGCCGAGGCAGCCCTCCGCCACTCCGTCGCCGGCCGCCTCGGCACCGCCCTGGAAGCGGTGACCATGCCGCTCACCGGCTTTGACTGGCGCACCGACATCGCCCTGATCGCCGGAGTGGCGGCCAAGGAGGTGATCGTGGCCACCCTGGGCACCGCATACTCCCTGGGCGAGGTGGACCCGGAGGCGAGCGATTCCCTCTCGGAAACCCTGGCCAAGGATCCGAACTGGAACCCGGTCATGGCCATGGCCCTCATCGTTTTCGTGATGTTCTATTCCCCCTGCGTCGTGGCCACGGTCTGCGTGGCCAAAGAGGCCGGCTCCTGGAAATGGGCGGCCTTCTCCATCGTCTTCAACACCGTCTTCGCCTTCATCCTGGCCACCCTGATCTACCAGGCGGGGATGGCGCTGGGGCTGGCCGGTTAACACAAGGAGGACCCCATGCTGGAAAATATCCTCATCGCCATCATCGTCGTCGCGGCTGGCATTTTCGTGGGCCGCCGTTTCCGAAACTCCTTCACGGGCAAGAAAGCCGGAGGCTGCGGTTGCGGGTGCAGCGGCTGCGGGAGCAATGCCTCCGGCGCCCCAGGATGCGACCACCCGCCCAAAGCGGATTTTCCCGCCCGCCCGAACAAGGAGTGACGACCTCACGGACCGCGCTCCTCATCCTGAAGCGGCGCTCGTCATGACGCCAGTCGCTTTCGCAGGGGCTGGCGTTTTTTTCAAAAAACGAATTAGGCACAACTAAATAGATTCATTATTCAAAACAAAGGACCCCGAATGAAAAAGAAGCTCATCACCACTGCAATGCTGACCCTGTTCGCCAGCACACCTGTTCTTGCGGCGGATTCCGCCTCTCCCCAGGCCCCCCCGCTCCCCGCCCGGCTCTCCCAGGGAGAAAGGAGCGGCAACAACGCCGCCGACAATCTGGCGGAGAATGTTGCCAAACAGCTTGAATGGTCGGCGCGCGTTGAAGTTGAGGCCACGGCGGGTCGGGACTTCCAGAGGGCCAAAACCAGCGATGTCACCCTGGCCACGATTGAAATCGGGGTGGACGCCAACATCTCTGAATGGATCTCCTCGCAAGTCGTGTTGCTGTACGAAGAGGGAGAAGAGGAGGACCACGCCATCGTGGATGTGGGCGTCATCACCTTGGGCAACGAGGAGAAGGCCCCGTTTTACGCCAGTGCTGGCAAGATGTATATCCCCTTCGGTTCCCACGAGACCTTCATGGTTTCCGACCCGCTCTCCATGGAGCTTGCGGAAACCAGGGACACCGCCATCCTCGGCGGCTTCAAGATGCTGGGTCTGAGTGGCGCTGTATATTCTTTCAACGGGTCGGTGGATGAAACCGGGGGCAGCGATACCATGAACACCCTTGGCGCCCAGCTTGGCTATGAAATCGAACAAGGGAACTGGAAAATCGCGCTCGGCGCAGGCTGGCTCAACAATCTTGCCGAAAGCAAGACCCTGCGGGACCATATCGCCACCACCAGCGCCACCGTGGACGGCTCCACAGAGGCAATGTCCATCCATGGCCGCATCCAGCACGCGGGTTGGAGCATGCTGGCCGAGTACGTCTCGGCTCTTGATTCATTCCTGCCCGGCGAAGTGGACTTTGCCGGAACCGGGGCACAGCCGGCGGCATGGCAGCTGGAACTGGCCCGCACCACCGAACTTGCGGGGCGCGAACTCACCCTGGCCCTTGGCTACCAGCATTCGGACGAGGCGATGGCCATCGGTCTGCCTGAACACCGTTATCTGGGCACCGTGGGAGTAAGCATCTTCGCGCAGACCACCCTGGCCCTGGAGTACCGGCATGACCAGGATTACGGCGTGACGGATGGCGGCACGGACGAAAACGCCCATCAGCTCGTGGCGCAACTGGCGGTGGAGTTCTAAGGCGCAAACCAGGGAAGGATTTCCAGATCACTGCCATATCCTCAACAGGAGGCCAAAATGAACCAGGCGACACGCCTCACCATGGAACAACGAAACGGCAATCTGCACATCACCGTGGATGGCGGCTTCACCCCCGCCACCGCCCTGCAATTGGTGCTGGGCATGAACCGTCACTATCAGGGCAACGGCAACATATTCATCCATACCAAATTGATTTCGGAAATCGTGGCGGAATCGAGAACGGTCTTCAACGAATTGCTGCCGCAATCAAGCCTGCCCAGGGAACGCATCTACTTCATCGGCGCCAGGGGGAGGGAACTCGCCACGGATTCCGGCAAGGTGATCATTCCTCCCAAACGGAATAGCCGCTGCGGAGGATGCGCGGGTTGCGCGGCAAAAAGAGGGCGGCCGGCATGCCCTTGAAACGCGAAACCCAACGGAACTTGTCGACATGCAATTCCGCGATCATGCTTCGGAGACTCCCATGTGCATCGTCGTGATCGGCGGCATGGACCGCCTTGCCCCCCATTACCAGGAAGAGGCAAAAAGGCTTGGCATCAGGCTGCGCGTATTCCCCCGGGTGGAGAAAAGCACCCCGCGCAAACTGGGCGGCTGCGACGGAGTGGTGCTTTTCACCAACATGATCTCCCATGCCGGCCGCAGGGTGGTGCTGGACGCCATCCGCCGCCACAACATACCACTCTACCAGCTTCACGCCTGCGGACTCTGCACGCTGAGAGACTGCCTCCGCTGCCTGCTCGAGGGCGCGACCGGGAACCAATGCGCAAAAAATCAGCGCCCCCCCAGCAACTCCACGGCACAGGGCTAACTCAGACAATGAGGCATGAAAAAATGATGAATATCGGGAAACGAATCGCGACCGGATTTGGGGTGGCCATGGCCATGATGGGGATCGTGGTCGCCGCAAACTACTTTGGCATCCGAAGCATCATCCACAACAGCGGCGAGGCTGTACTCGCCAACCGCATGGACGGCACCTTGGCGCAAAAGGAGGTGGACCACCTCAATTGGGCCGCCAGGCTTCAAGCAACGCTGGCCGACAAGGAAGCCACACTTCTTGCCGTTGAAACCGACGACCATAAATGTGGCTTTGGGAAATGGCTTTACTCGGACGCACGAAAAGATGCCGAGCAAGACATCCCCTCGCTCGCCCCACTCCTTCAAGAAATTGAAGAGCCTCACCGCAGGTTACACCAATCCGCGCGCAGCATCGGGGAGGTGTTCAAGGCCGCGGATGCGGATCTTCCCTTGACCCTGGCCGACATCGAGGCGGCGCACCTCCAGTGGGCCGGGACGGTGAAAGATGCCATTCTGGCCAATGCTCCCAAAACTGGGGCGCACAAGGATCCCGCCTCATGCAGTCTCGGGAAATGGCTGAGCTCGGAGCAGGCCGACGCCTTCCTGAAGTCCGGATCCCCCGCCTTTCAGCAACGCTGGGCGGAACTGCTCGCCGACCACAGCACCATGCACGCCGAAGTGGATATCATCGACGCTTCCCTTGGCACGAAAAATCAGGCAATCGCCCTGCGTCGTTACACTCAGGAAACCGCTCCACTTTTGAGAAAAAACCTGGAGCATCTCCGCTCCCTCCGCGTCGAGGCGACAACACGACTGGCTGGTCGCATTGATGCGGAGCGGATCTTTCTGGAGCAAACCGCGCCGGCCCTCAAGGAAGTGCAAACCCTGCTGCATGCCATACGTGCCGAGGCGAAAAAAAATGTCCCCGATGATGAAAGGATGCTGGCCATGCTCGCCCAATCTCGCACCAACAGCACCATTCTCGTCTTGCTTGGGCTGAGCGCGCTGCTCGGGGGAACGATTGCCGCCGCGCGCGTCACCCGGTCGATCTCCCGCCTGCTCTGCCGCAGCGCCGGCGAGATCGGCTCCGGCATCATCCAGATCACGGAGACTTCCCGGCAGCTTTCCACCACCAGTGAAAACGTCGCTACCAACTCGTTCCGCCAGGCTGCGGCGGTGGAACAAACCTCCGCCTCCATGGAGGAAATGAATGCCATGATCAAGCAGGACGCCCACAACGCCACCCAGGCCAACGCCCTGATGGAAAAGGCAACTCTGGAGCTGAGCGGGGCGGACGCAGCCATGCGCAGACTGAACGAAGCAATGGCCGACCTCGCGATTGCCAGCGCCGAAACACAGAAGATCGTCAAAACCATCGACGGAATCGCCTTCCAGACCAACCTGCTCGCCCTGAATGCGGCTGTCGAGGCGGCCAGGGCCGGCGAATCCGGGGCAGGATTTTCAGTGGTGGCCAACGAGGTCCGCAACCTGGCGATACGGGCGGCCAAAGCGGCCCAGCAAACAGCGCGGCTCATCGAAGACACGGAAGGGAAAATACATGACGGAGCCGGACTCTCCCGAGAAGCAGAAGTTTCGCTTCACGGAGCCTGGACTGCGGCGGAACGAGTTTCTCTCCTGATGTCCGAGTTGGCCATCTCCAGCCGACAAAAAGCCGATGCGGGCCACCAGGTCAATAACGCCATGGCGCACATCGACGGCGCCACCCAGGAAAACGCCGCCTCGGCCGAGGAAACCGCCTCCGCGGCAACCGAACTCTCCGGACAGGCGGAAGCACTCAAGCGCAAGGTGGATATGCTCCTGGCGTTGGCCGGGGGCGATGCCGCCTGTGGCAAACTTGCTCCTCTCCGGCCGGAAGTCCCGCCCGATGCCAGGAGCAGAGGGAAACGACATCCTCAACCGGGACGGGCCCCCATCTCCATCAACACGGCAAACATCAAGGCCTTGCCGCAGGCCGGCTGAGCTGCTGGCGACAAAACAAGAACACGGCACACGTTTTTACTATCGACAACGAAACCTCCAAAATGGGATCGACATGACAGCGAATACCGCCATGACGCACCAATCACCAGCATCTCCACAGGCACCGATGCCATGCCTCCGGCATACCCCCTGGTGCGCGGCCCACCTCACCCTGCACCAGTTCGCCGAGTCCCTGGGCGCGGCCATCGATGTCAAGGATGACCTGACCTGCACCCACTCCCAGGAGGTGGCGGTCCTGTCCCGACACATCGCCAGGGCCATGGGGCTGGCGGAATCCCGATGCGAGGCGATCCATATCGCCGGCCACCTCCACGATCTCGGGAAGATCGGCATCCCGGATCACATCCTCAAAAAGGACGGCCCCCTGAGCAACGAGGAATGGCAAATCATGCGCCAGCACCCGGCCATGGGCTACTCGATTCTCAAGCCGGTGCAGGCGCTGACCGAGGGAGAGAGGATCGCCGACATGGTGCTTTCCCACCACGAACGGTTCGACGGCGGCGGCTACCCCAACGGCCTCGCCGGAGAGGCGATCCCCCTCGGCGCGAGGATCATCGCGGTGGCCGACGCCATGAGCGCCATGATCGGCCACCGCCGCTATCGCCAGGAAGACCCCTGGGAAGAGGCGGTGGCTGAGATCAACCGTTGCCGGGGCAGCCATTTCGATCCTGCGGTGGTCGCCGCCTTTCTGCGCGTGGCGGAAGATGTAGGCAACAAGATTGCCGCCCGACCAGTAGCCTGCCAAAAGGCCACGCCGCCGCCAGCCCCGGGATTCCAGCCCCTGGCCGACAGTCTGCCCGCCTGACGCACCGCCTCTTTTTTTCTCAGAGAATATCCCCCCTTTCCCCTTCTTTTTGGGTACAATATCTGGCAACCCGATCGAAATGAGGAGGTCCCCATACTGGACAGATTTTCAGCGCCTTGACGCCCCGCCTCCCCATTCCCCCTAACAAACCAGAGGAAGCGCCCTCCATGGACCTGCACCGCCTGGAAGTATTCTGCAAGGTTGTCGAGCTGAAAAATTTCTCCCGGGCCGCCAAGGCCGTCTTTCTCTCCCAGCCCACGGTGAGCGAGCATATCCGCGGCCTGGAAGAGGAGCTGGCCGTGCGCCTCATCGACCGCCTCGGCCGGGAGGCGCTGCCCACCCAGGCCGGGCAGCTTCTTTACCGCTACGCCCAGAAGATCCTGCGCCTCAGGGAGGAGGCCATGCAGGCCATCGAAAACCAGAGCGGCACCCTCGCCGGCCACCTCTCCCTGGGGGCCAGCACCATTCCCGGCACCTACATACTCCCTGGCCGCATCGGCGCCTTCAAAAAGCTCCACCCCGCCATCCAGCTCACCCTTTCCATCGACAACTCCCGCAAGATCGCGGATGGCGTCCTGGCCGGCTCCCTGGAATTCGGCCTGATCGGCGCCCGCTGGAGCGAACCGGCCCTCTCCTGGCAGGAACTCCTCTCCGACGAGCTGGTTCTCACGGTCTATCCGGGCCACCCCTTTGTTGCAAAAAAGGAGGTGCCGGCCGAGGAACTGCTGGCGGAGCCCTTCATCCTCCGGGAACGCGATTCCGGCACCCGCAAGGCAATGACCCAGCTGCTGGAAAAACATCTTGACCTCGCCCGCTTGCAGGCGGTCGCGGAGATGGGCAGCACCGAGGCGGTCCGCCAGGCGATCAAGGCGCAAATCGGCATCTCCATCCTCTCCCGCCGGGCCGTGGCCGAGGATATCGAGCGCGGGACGCTTACGGCCGTGCCCATCAAGGGCGTCACCCTCACCCGCTCCTTCTTCCTGATCACCCGCAAAAACCGGGAGCCCTCCCCGATCTGCAAAGCCTTCCTCGCCTTCCTCACCGAAAACGGGGAGCGAACCGCCACCTCTTGACCTGAATCAAGGCGGAGCGGCGCTTTTTGTGGCAGCATGGCAAAAAACACAAACGAGGTGCGCAATGGAGTGGGAGAGGGATGCCGAGGAGGCAGTGGCCAGGGTGCCTTTTTTCGTCCGCAGGCGGGTGCGGAAAAAAGTGGAGGAAGAAGCGGCGAAGGCCGGGGCAAGCCGGGTGAGCATGGTCCAGGTCCGTGCCTGCCAGCAGCGTTTCATGCAGAACCAGGAAACAGAATTGAAGGGCTATCAGATCGAGACCTGCTTCGGTCCCGGCGGCTGCGAAAAACGTATCGATACCGGGACGGATCTGGTCCCGCAGCTTGAGACCCTTCTGGCCGGCCACAACCTGAAAGAGTTCATGAAGGGCAAGGTGGGCGGGCCGCTGAAGATGCACCACGAATTCCGGCTCACCCTGGCCGACTGCGCCAACTGCTGCTCGCGGCCGCAGATCGTCGACATCGGCCTCATCGCCGCCGCCCTTCCCCAGACAAGCGAGGCGCCCTGCTCCGGCTGCGGCGCCTGCCAAGAGACCTGCCCGGACAACGCCATCACCCTGTCCGACCAGGCAGCAGGACCGCACATCGACCCGGCACACTGCCTGGCCTGCGGTCAGTGCGCCAGGGCCTGCCCCGCCGGCACCATCATCAACGGCAAGAGAGGCTTTCGCATCCTGCTCGGCGGCAAGCTCGGACGCCACCCGCAACTGGGCCGGGAGCTGGCCGGCATCTTCAGCCCAGGCGAAACGATGGCGGTGGTCGAGGAGTGCCTGCGCCACTTCAAGGCGGAGAACCGGAAAGGGGAACGCTTCGGCGAGATCCTCAACCGGACCGGCCTCGCCTTCCTCGCCGGCCATCTCCAGGAAACTGCGTAAAAATATCCCGATACACGGCCGACCGCCACCCGGCGATATTCTTCTTGCCGAATGGCGCTTTTTGCGTTATAAAATCAGACTCATTCAGGCGCCCGTAGCTCAGCTGGATAGAGTACCGGACTACGAATCCGTAGGTCGCACGTTCGAATCGTGCCGGGCGCGCCAGAAATACCAAGGGCCGAGAGATTTTTCTCTCGGCCCTTTTTCGTTTCAAAGAGAGTTTTTCCGACAATTTTCCGACACTGACACAAACCTTGTAGGGAAATTTATACGCCTCCTGATCAGAAGTCATATGGGAGCGCATGGGAATTCCGAAGTTCATTCAGGTCGTAACCTCTCAAGCCAGCCGAAAAAAAGAACGAAAAACAAAAACTCCCTCAGTAGGCATGTAGACAGGTCATGGCGAGCTCAAGATCACGCAGCCTTTTGCAAAAAACCTGGGACAAATTCCTTTTTTGCTGTTTCAATCGCAAAAGAGTGCAACCCCAAAAAGACCAGGATACCACTATCCGGTGAAAACCCTTCCCGAGCGCCCCAGATTGAGCAAGAATGCCTTCTCCGCCCTGGTGAAGCGGGCCATCGCCCGCATTCCCGAAGAGTTCCGCCGACGGCTCGACAACATGCTCATCACGGTCAAGGACCGGCCCAGCCCCGAACTGCTCGCGGAGCTGGGCTACCTGCCCGACGAACCTCTCTTCGGCGTCTACCTGGGCGTGCCGCTGCCCGAGCGCAGCCCGCAGGAACCGCCGCTCTACCCCGACGTCATCCACATCTTTCAGGAACCGCTGGAAGCGTTCTGCCAGAGCGAGGAGGAGCTGATCGAGGAGATCGAAATCACCGTGATCCACGAGATCGCCCACTTTCTCGGCTTCAGCGACGACGACCTCGCCCGGCTCGGCTACGGCTGAAGGCAAGCCCAGTCGGGCAACGCCCTCTACCCTACCCTGCTGGGATTTTTGCGATAGGCGCCGCTGGGAGCGCCGTCGACATAGATGCCTTCCAGATAGGAAAGTTTTCTGGGCAGCTGCTTCTCCGTGCCCCTGGCGAGCAGGAAGGTTGCCCGCCGGCCGACAGCAAGCGCGCCCAGCTTCTCCAAGCCGAAGAAACGGGCGCCCTTTTCCGAGGCGCAACGAATGGTTTCCGCCAGCGAATAGCCGGCCTTGAGGAAAAGCTTCATCTCCTCGACCAGCGCCTCGCCATGGATGATGCCGGCAGCGCCGGCCCCGGTCCCCACCGCCGTTGCCACTCCCAGCTCCCGCGCCAGGCGCAGCTGCGCGAGCTGTTCGGCCAGCGTTTTTTTCCAGAAGGCCTCCGCGCCGGGCAGTGGCTTGCCCGGCGCCACATAGCGGGTGGAGAAACGGCAGCACACCGCGCCGCCGGAGCTGGCGCCGTCCAGGCCATTCCTGGCCCGCAGGACGGAGGGAATCCAGAGCACCCCCAACGCCGCCATTTTCCGGAGATTCTCCTCGCCCATCCCATACCCCTGCTCGATGGCATCGCAACCGGCGTGCAGCGCCTCCGCCACCTCGCGCCGGCCATTGGCCACCACCACCGCCTTCCTCCCGCCCCTGGCCAGCAGCAGGCGCCGCAGCTCTTCGCGGTCAAGGCGTGGCTGCGGGGCCTCCCCCCCTTCGATGCTGGCGGAACAGGCGATCTTGAGAAAGTCCCTCCCTGCGACGCGGATGTCGATTAGCCCCGCCTGCCCACGCCCCTCCTCCCGATCCCGGGCCAACAGGCCGGCCCGGTCATCGCTGTCTGCCACGCCCAGTACGCCGTGCGCGTGACAGTAGCGGATATGCTCCCTGAGCATGGCCGCCTGCTGTGCCAAATCGGCCTCTGCGGCGGCCAACCGCACCCGCTGGTCCACGGAAGGAGAGCGCGACAGGGAGACGCTGCAGTCAACCAGCGCCGGCACAATGGTGCAGTGGGAGAAGTCGTCGATTGCCCGCCCGGCATGCCGGGGCAGGTCTGCCGCCGGACCGATGGCGGCAATGCTGCCCTCCGCCACCTCCAGAAAGACATTTTTGCGTACGCCGGCGCCGCTGCCGTCGATAAAGCTCCCCGCCACGATATATCGTCTCTGCCCCATGACTTTGTTTCCTTCTGCGATTTCCAGGCAATTCCGTATTGCCAAAGCCCAAGGTATGGTATAGTTCCGGGGCGGCCGGACAAGCGCCTCGCTTCCCCGCCCCTTTCCTTCCTTGCCGCATGCGCCGGCCTGGCCAAATCAGGGGCCGGCATTCCGCCCACCAGCGCAGGACAGACGGCACCAACCGGAGACCATATGCACCTTACCCCGCAGGAAAGCTTGATAAACGCCATCTACTCTTCAGTGGATGCCGCGACCAGCCGCGAGCTGGCCCGCCTGCACCGGGAAGAGGGCATCACCCCCCCCTGCAGGGCGGGTTGTTTTTACTGCTGCCGCTTTCATATCGTCACCAACCTCGCCGAGGCCCACCTCCTGGCGCAATATGTGCGAAAAACATTTTCCGTGGAGCAGATGGCCGCGCTGCGGACGCGCACGCACCAATGGCACGCCTGGGACAGCTCCAGGCCGGGCCGGCCTGCGCCCGCCGCCACCGCGCAGGCGGATCTCTCCGCCTACGAGCATTGCTGCCCCCTGCTGGTGGAGGGCGCCTGCAGCGCCTACCCGGCGCGGCCCATGGTCTGCCGGACCCATTATGTCTCTACCCATCCCCGTTCCTGCCAGGCCGCGAGCGAAGCGGCCAGCGGGGAAAATCCCCCGGTGGTGCTCACCTCGGTAAAACTCTCGGCCAGCCCCTTTGCCAGGGAAATACGGGCGCAGATCGAAAATGCCGGCCTGGATTTTGCCCGGGCGACAATGCTGCTCCCCCAGTGCCTGGCCTTGGAAATGGGCTGGGATTTCGCCATCACCCCCTGATTTTTCCGAGGCAGAGCCAGGATGAGGCCATCATGATTCCCTGGGAATTACTGGACAGCGCCTTGGTGCCCGGCGACGGGGAAACCCTTTGTCTGTACCGGCGCGGCAGCGAGTTTTCCATCCGGCTGGCCGGCGGCGAGCTGATGAACAGCCGGGCGCACGGCTCGGAAGAGGCCCTGGCCGAGCTTGCCTGCGCACGGCTTGCCGGGCAGGACAAGGCCACGGTTCTGATCGGAGGCCTGGGCATGGGCTACACGCTGGCGGCGGCTCTGCAGCGGCTGGGTCCCCGGGCACGAGTGGTGGTCGCCGAGCTGCTGCCGGCAGTGGTGGTCTGGAACCGTGGGGTTCTGGCCGGGCTCGCCGGCCAGCCCCTCACGGACCCCAGGGTTTCTGTTCAGGAGATGGATGTGGCCCGGATTCTGCAAACGGCGAGGCAGGCCTACGACGCCATCCTGCTCGATGTGGACAACGGCCCCGAGGGCCTGACCCACGCCGGCAACGACTGGCTTTACAGCCGGGCGGGCCTGCAGGCCGCCCGCGCCGCCCTGAAGCCTTCCGGCATCCTGGCCGTCTGGTCGGCCAGCCCGGACGCCGCCTTCAGCAGGCTCCTGCGCCAGAGCGGCTTCGCGGTGGAGGAAATCACGGCGCGGGCCCGGGGAAGGAAGGGCGGCGGCAGACATCGCATCTGGCTGGCCCAGCGGGGAGGCTAGCCCGCCTCGCCCGACGGGGGAAGGGGCGGCAGGCCGGCCACCTTCCTGACCAAGGCCTCGTAATCCTGCCGGCCCCGCGATTCCCGGTCCAGATCGAAAACGGTCTTGCCCAGCCCCTGATTTTCCGCAAGCTCGCCGTCGCAGGCAATCGGCGCGCAGACGAGCTCCCCATAGACATTGCGGAACTTCTCGTAGATATCGACGGATTTTCTGATCCGCGGATCATAAAAGGTAGGCACGATGTATTTGAGCCGCAACTCCTTGCCGTACCTGCCCCTCGCCTCCAGCAACTGGAGAAATTCCCCGAAGCCCTGCACGGACATCACCTCCAGGGAGACGGGGATGATGAGTTCCCGCACATAGGCCAGGATGCCGATGGTGAGGGCGTCCCAGTCCGGCGAGGTATCGACCAGCACGTAATCGAACCTGCCCTCGACGCCGGCCAGGGTCTGGGCAAGAGTCGCTTCCCCGGCGCGCCCCTGCCCGGCAATGATCCGCCGCAGCCCGGACAGGGAATGGCCCCCGGGCAGCAGCCAGAGCCTCTCCCGCGCCTCGACCAGTACCTGCTCCGGCGAAAGCTCGCCGGCAACCAGACCGAAAAGCCCGCCCTCCGGCCTGGCCACGCCCAGGGAGGCAGCCGCCCGCCCGGCGGGGTCGGCGTCGACCAGCAGCACCGAAAAGCCGGCCAGGGCCAGACCGGCGGCCAGGTTCACGGCGGTGGTGGTCTTGCCCACCCCGGCCTTGCTCAGGGAAATCGCCAGGCGCCTCGGCTCCCTTCCGGGCTCCTCCTTCCCCTCCCAAGGGAAACTCGTCGAACAGGCCTTGCAGCGAAAGCTCCTGACCCGGGGGGGGATCTTGTTCTTCGCCACGCTGTAGCGTGTTCCGCACCGCGGGCAGGTGATGAGAATCGACACGTCAACGCCGGCCACTATCGTCCCTCTTGTCCTGACATGGCTGAGACACTCAGAACTTCGCCATGAAATTGCGCAAAGCGGTTTGCAGCCACTGCATGGAATCCTGGTTGGCGACCAGAAAGAGAAAGCCGTTGATATCCCTGTCCTCGAACTGGAAAACCGTTTTCATCAGGATCGCGCCCTTGTCCGGACCGCCCAGCTGCGCCGGGACAATCTCGGTGGCGAGAGTATGAAGAAGCACATGGGGATTGAGGCGCGGCGGGGAAAAGGAGACACTGTCGCCGAGCAGCTCGGCCACCTTGCCGACACAGGCGCCGATGAGGATATTCCCCACCTCGAGCAGGGTCTCCTTTTCCAGAAGCGGGTTGCGCTCGCCGGGCTCTTCCGCGAAGAGGCTGAGCAAGCCCTTCCTGGCCGAGGCGGGAAAGGCCAGCAGGGCGGAGCCGCTGAATTTGCCCCAGAAATTCTGCTCGATGATACTGAGGGCCTCGTAAATCCTGGTCTCTTCCCTGACCCGCCCCAGAAGGCCGTCCGCCTGCATCAGCTCCACCTGGGGCACGTTGAGGACGATGCGGATATCGATGACCCGGGCAAGATCGGCCGAGGCCTTGCCAAAAGCGATATTCATCAGCTCCTGGAGGATGGCCGCCTCGTCGCCGGAAAAGCTCTGGGGTTGCGTGGAGATGCTCATAAGGCGCTAGCTCCCCAGCAGCCGGGAGACCGTGGCCAGGGTCTCCCGGAGCGATTCCGCCGAGGGCGGTTTGGGCAGGACCAGGGCCGCGCCCAGGGACTTGACCCTCTCGATGGTTTTCGGCTGGATATCGGAGGAGAGCACCACCACCAGCGCTTCCGGGTCCTCCCTCCGGATCGCCTCCAGGGCGGCGAAGCCGTCCATGACCGGCATGGTCAGATCGAGCAGGGTCAGATCGGGATGCTCCTCGCGGTATTTTTCCAGCCCCTCCAGCCCGTTGCCCGCCTCGGCCAGGAGAAAATCCCGATCGGCAGGCAGACATTTTTTCACGATCGCCCGGGCAACCGGCGAATCGTCAACAATCAATATCTTCCTGATCATGCACGCCCCCTGCCTGCCTTGTTCATGAGGTTGGTTTTTTGGTGACCGCCGAGAGGATCTCATCGATCTGCGTCTCGATGACCGCCTCGACCCCCTTCTGGTCCGCCGCGCCGGGAGAGAAATGCCTGGCGAGGAACTCGTCGCCGGAATAGGTCAGAAGCTCCGAAAGCACCGATTGCACCTCCGGAGGCACCGCCTCCCGGGAAATATTCCTTTCCAGCAGGGAAAAAAGCGCCGAGGTGAGCTTGGTTTCGTAGATATGGGTTTCGGTCACGTCCTTGACCGTCACATAGACATAGTCGATGGAATTTCCCTCGCCGCGCACCGGACCCATGACGCAGCTCTGCTGCATGTATTCTATTTCGCTGGAAAAGTTACCAACCGGCTTGAAGGGGAAAATATACTCGTAGAGCTTCTGGGGGAAAAAATAACAGTTGCCGAAGGTGACAATGGCCTGAAAGTTGCGGCGAAACTGCTTGTTGTTGAGATGCGGGAAGAAATCGAAGAGCGAGGCGCCCTTGATCCTCTCGGCGGGAATGCCGCTGTGGGAAACGAGCCAACGGTTCCAGTACCGGACCCGGCAGTCCCGGTCGAGGACCAGGAGCCCCAGGTCGATGACATCCAAAATCTGCGCGAGGATCATGCCGTCTGACGCTCTGCTCCGGTGCATGAAAAAAGAGGGGGATTCCGCAACGCGGCCATGTGGCCATAGTAACAAAAGGCCATGGCGAACACCAGATTTTTATCCCTGCCAACCCTTCCGGAACGCGCGAAAGGCTTACTCTCCAAGCCCAGGCGCCCCCTCTTCCCGCCCGGCGGCGGCGAGGAAGGAGGGGCACGCCTCCTCCATGGCCACCCGGTTTCTGCCGCCGCTCTTGGCTGCGTAGAGCAGGGCATCGGCGCGGCGGAGCAGCTCCTCAAGCCCCTCCCCATGCCAGACCGCGACGCCGAGGCTCGCCGTGATGTTGAGCCTCTTCCCGGCCCCAAGGTCCACCTGGGTCTTTTCGATGGAGATGCGCAGGTTTTCGAAGATGCGGGCGGCATCGCCCGCCTGCATCTCGGCGGCCAGGATGCAGAACTCCTCGCCGCCCAGCCGGGCGACGATATCGGTGCGCCGCATCCTGTTCTTCAGGATGGTCGCCACATGCCGCAAGGCGCAATCGCCCGCCTCGTGCCCATGGCTGTCGTTGACCTTCTTGAAAAAATCAATGTCGAGCATGGCGCAGACACAGGGCCTTGCATGGCGGCCGGCGCCGGCCAGCATCTGGCCGCCCGCCTCGAAAAAATAGCGCCGGTTGTAGAGGCCGGTCAGGAAATCCCGAACCGCGGTTTCCCGTATCTTCTCGATGTTTTCGAGGCTCTCGATGCATTGGTTGACGCGGGAGTAGAACTCTTCGCGCAGAAAGGACTGCTTGATGACAAAATCGTTGGCCCCGTTCTTGATGAAGCGGGCGGCCATGATATTCTCCCCCTGCGCGGAGATGCCGATGATGGCGAGCTCTTCCCGGGAAAAGCGGGAACGGATTTCCTGGGTCAGCTCCAGGCCGTTTTTTTTCGGCATGACGCTGTCGGTGATCACCAGCCGCACATCGGGGTGGGCGGCGAGGACCGCCAGGGCCTCCTCGCCGTCTCCGGCCTCCAGCACCTGATAGCGATGCACCCTGAGCAGGGAGCTGATCAGCTTCCTGAAAAAACTGGAATCGTCGACGACCAGAACCTTGACCAGCGGATTGCGCTCCAGCCGGAAGAGCATGAAGGTGAGGTAGTCGAGGCTGTGCACATCGCTTTTCAGCACATAATCGACCACGTCTGAGGACCAGACGGCATCGCGCACCTCGTCGCTCAGGTTGGCGGTGAAGACAATGGTGGGAATATCGCGGCCCACCACTTCGGGAATCACCTCGCCGTGGGGGGCATCGGGCAGGTTGAAATCGAGGATCGCGGCAAAAAAACGATTCCCATGCTCGTCCAGCACTTGGCGGGCATGGGCCATGTCCCTGGCCCAGACCACGGAAAACTCCTTGGCCCGGCCGAGCTCCTTCTCCACCAGCTGGGCAAAGAAGCGGCTGTCTTCGACAACAAGGATTTTCTTCAGCGGCTTTCCCATACGGATACGCTCCCACGACTCATCCCGCCGCGCCCTCTCTTCGCGACAGCTTCCTGCAGGTCAGGATAGCAGAGGGCAGCGGCCAGGCCAAGCAAAGAGAGGCACGGCCGACCCGGCCCCGCCCCCTTGTCCTCGACAGGCTATTGTGGTATCAGTAAAAGTCAACCCGTCCCCCCGTCCAGGAGGCCATATGCCCAGCATGCCACGTTTCTCCCCAGCCATGGCACTCCTCTGCCTCCTCCTCGTCCTGCTTTGCCGGCCGCTCCCCGCCCAGGGCGCGGAAACGGCCAAGGCCAGGGGAAAAAAGGCCCAGCCCCTGCCCGTGATCTTTTTCGACTACAGCCTCGCCTCCGGCCAGGACGAGCTGCTGGTGCTTGCCGACGCCCCCTTGGGCAAACACCGTTTTTTCCGGCTGGAGAACCCACCGCGCCTGGTTCTCGACATTCCCGGCGTCACGATCCAGGAAAACATGGTCGGACTGCCGGTCAACCGGCCGGAGCTCAGCGGAATCCGCATCGCCCGGCACGCCGACAAGGTCCGCTTTGTCTTCGACCTGACGGAGCAGGTGCCGGTCACGCACAAGGTGGAAAAGGTCGACAAGGGCCTGAAGATCATCCTGCGCCCGAAGGGGGAGGCGGGGCAAAGGTCGCCGCAGCGAACCGAGCCCGGGCCGGCCCAAGACAGGGCGGCGGAAGAGGGGCTGCTCTCCCCGCCCCACATCACCAGCCTTTTCGGCGAACAGCGGGTCACGATCCTCTTCCACAAGGCGCCGGCCAGGGAATTTTTTTCCTTTGTCGCCGAAAAAAGCAAAACCAGGATCGTGGTCAGTCCGGAGGTGCGGGAAACCATTTCCCTGCGTCTCAACGATGTGACCCTGGGCGAGGCGGTGAACGCGGTGGTCGGTCACCTGGACCTTGCCCTGACCAGAGACAAGGAGGAAATCCTTGTCCGCCCCGCCCAGCCCGGAAAACGCGCCGGCGCGGGCAGCATCTGACCGAAAGGCCCGCGCCGGCTCCGCACCGGAGCCTACTTCACGCCATAGTGCTTCAGGGCATCGATATAGGGCCCGAAGAGCTCGTCGTAATCGCTGAGTCCCTTCTTGAGAATCAGGGGAAGATGGGAGACATCGCCGTCGTTGACCACCAGGTTGGCGCTGTGGGCGAGCGCCTCCAGGTCATAGAGGGTGCGGAATTCCGACCCGACCAGCAGGTAATAGATGTAGCGGCGCCGGCCCATGGTCATCTCCCGCATGTGCTGATGGAAGGTGGAATCGTCGATGCCGCCGCCCTCGAACCTGCTGTGCAGGACCACGGCGTCAAAACTCATGAACTGCATCTTTTCGATGGCCGCCTCGGCCGAATCGACGTAGGAGGGCTGATAGCCCATTTCGCCAAAGGCCATGGTCGCCTGCGTCCTCACCTCCTCGTCGGCGGCGAGGATCAGCACGTGCGGAACGTCCTCGATGATCTCCCTCTCGGAGAAGACCCCGCTGGAGAGCCAGCTGATATCCGGCGGCTTGGGCGCGTCCGGGGGCAGGCGCACCGGCTGCGGCCGCTTCTGAGCCGCCTGCACGATGCCGATGGCGGCCTGATCCTCGTCGCCGGCATGATCCGAATAAAGGACGTCCTTGAGCACCCCGGCGGAAAGGCCGCCGGCCACCTCCCCTGCGCTGTCCAATTCGATGGGCTGCCGGCACTTCGGGCAACCCATCTTCAAGGTCTTGCCGGCGGGCAAGGACGCAAGGGCCGCCTTGATCTTCTCCAGCTGCGCGCTGCTCAACATGAGGGTCTGCTGACAATGGGGGCACTGTGAAAGCATCTTCTCCTCCAGGCGTTTCTGACTGCGGAAAGGGCAAAGCCCGCCCTAAAACCTGCGCCGCTTCTTATCCTCTTCCTTCTTGTCCATGGCCAGACCGGTGATGCCGGTGGTCGACTCGCCGCGGGCCGCCTTGATACGGTCGAGCCCGCGATTCACCTGGGTCTTGCGGGTGCAGTAACTCACGGCCGTCTCCTCGGTGATCACGCCCTCCTCGTACAGCTCGAGAATGTGCTGGTCGAAGGTCTGCCAGCCAAGGGCCTTGGCATCGGCGATCACGTCGTAGAAGGTCTTGTCCTCGCTCTCCCCGTGCATGATCAGCTCGCGAACCCGGAGATTCATGCCCATGATTTCGAAGGCCGCGACCCGGCCGCCGCCGACCCTGGGCATCAGCCGCTGGCAGACGATCCAACGGACGGTGTCCACCAGGCGGTTGCGGATCTGCGCCTGCTCCTCCTGCTCGAACATGCCGAGGATACGGTTGATGGTCTGCCCGGCGTCCACGGTATGCAGGGTAGAAAGCACCAGATGGCCCGTTTCCGCGGCGGAGAGACCGATCTCCATGGTTTCCCGGTCGCGCATCTCACCGACCAGGATGACCTTGGGCGCCTGACGGAGGGCGGCGCGCAGACCCGAGGCGAAGGTGTCGAAGTCGTTGCCCAGCTCGCGCTGATTGAAGGTGGACATCTTGTGCTGGTGCACATACTCGATGGGGTCTTCCAGGGTGACCACATGCACCGGCTTTTCGTCGTTGATCTTGTCGAGCAGGGCCGCGAGGCTGGTGGACTTACCGGAACCGGTGGCGCCGGTGACCAGGATGATGCCGTTGCGCTCCTCGGCCATGTTGTAGAAGAGCGGAGGCAGCTGCATCTCCTTGATGGTGGGAATCTTCATCTCCAGCTTGCGGAGAACGACGGAAAGATTGGTTTTCTGGGAAAAGACATTGACCCTGAAGCGCGCCTTCTGCCCCAGCCAGTAGGAGAGGTCGCAGGAGCCGTGCCTGACGAGGTCGTCCAGCAGACGCTTGTTGCCGCCGATCAGGTTCAAGGCGAAGACCTCGGCCTGGAAGGGGGTGATCTCCTTGACCGGCGGCTCGACGGTCACCGGCACCAGCTGCCCGGAGGTCTCCACCTGCAGGGGCTTGCCCACCGTGATGTTGAGGTCGGAAACATTGTTGTAGGTCTCCAGCATGCTGGTGATCCAGTAGTCGATTTCGGTCTGTTTCATGGCGTCTTCTCCCTCAGAACGAGCCGCGGCGGGCCCTCATGCACTCCGGAAAAAAACGACTGGCGCCCAACAGGGTCATGTCGCCCGCCAATCCTCAAAAATTGTATAAAAATGGACCAGCTCCCGCCATCTATTTCTTTTTTATCAGGAAATAAAGCTCTCCGGGATGCTTCATGTGGCCGGCGGCCACCTCGGCGTAATCACCGGAGCCCCAGAAAAGATCGAGACGGGCCGGCCCCTTGATGGCGGAGCCGGAATCCTGGTTGAGCACGAAACGGCTCAGCGGCCCCCAGCCAACGATTTTGCCGGTGCCGTCCACCCTTGGCTTGCGGGTGACCAGAAAACCCAGTGCCCCCGGCGGGAAGCACTCCTGATCCAGGGCCACCGAGCGGCCCGGGGTCAGGGATTCGCCCAGGCAGCCCAGCGGCCCGCAAACAGTCTCGCCTCCCCAGCGGAAAAAGACAAAGGAGTCGTTGTGGTGGAGAATCTCCTCCTGCTCGGCGGGATGCTCCCTGAGGTAGCGGACAATCCTGGGCAGGGTCACCTCCTTGAGGCGCAGCACCCCTTTGTCCACCAGGAAGCGGCCGATGCTCCGGTAGTCATGACCGTTCTTGGCGGCAAACTGCACCCAGCGCAGACTGCCGTCCGGCAGCCGCACCTGGCCGGAACCCTGCACATGGAGAATGAAGACTTCGACGGGATCGGCAAGATAGACCAGCTCCTGCCCGGCGAGCAGACCCCCTTTTTCGATCTCCGCCCTGGTCCAGTAGGGGACCAGCATGCCATTCTCGATGCGGCCCTGCCTGCTGCCGCCCTTGCCCCGGCCGGAAACCAGATCGGGCGGGGTCCGGTAGAGGGGGTAGCGAAAGGCCTCCGTCCTCTCCAGGCTGCCGGCAAAGAGGGGAGAGAAATAGCCGGTGAGCAGCATCCTCCCGTCGCTTTTGCGGCCGCGCGCCTTACAGACCGTGAACTGCTCGGCGATGGCCGCCCGCAATCGGTCCGGGCCTGGCCCTGCGGCCAGAAGGCGCTGGAAGGCCCGCAGGGAACCGGCAAGCTCGGCGACCGTGCGTTCCTCGCCGCAGAGCGGGAAACGCCGGTCCGCCGGCAACCTGCGCAGATAGGCGAGACTTTTCTCGATGGCCGGAGCCAGGGACTCCAGGGCCAGGTCATCGACAAAGGCCGGCACTCCCCCGGCGCCTGCCGGCATGGTTCCCTCCTCCTTGCAGGAGGAGGCGGGGGCGGCCAACGCGACCCCGCCCAGGAAAAAGGCCAGAATCAGCGGCAGGAAAAACGGTGGGCAGGACCGCAGCACTCTCTTCATTCTTCGCACCTGTTCGTTGCGCATTCTCTTTTTGCCTTGCCAGCGGGAAGTCAAACTATAGCAAAATCTGCCGGCAAGGTAAAAAAGGAATTCCGCCACCGGGCCAATCTCCCCCGCCTGGAGGCAAGCCAGCACCACGGCGGTTTCCGGCCCGGCCCTTTTTCCCTTGACCTTGGCAAGTTTGGCCGCGTACAAAAAAATATGACAAAAAAGGGTGGCGCAATTGCGCCGGCCTAGGTATATATTCCTACTTTTTGTTTTTCTAGGTAGATATTCCTATACTCTTCTGGCTTACAAAAACCTTGGGAGGAAATATGAGCGACGATAAGAAAATTGAGAGTTTGATGCAGGAAAAGCGCCTTTTCGAGCCGCCCGCCAAGGGCCGCGACCAGGCGCATGTGAAGAGCATGGCCGAATACGAGGCCCATTACCAGCGCTCCATGGCAGATCCGGAAGGCTTCTGGGGAGAGCGCGCCAAGGAGCTGCTGACCTGGGACAAGGAGTGGAGCAAGGTTCTGGACGCGGACATGCACAAGCCGGAAATCAAGTGGTTTCAGGACGGCAAGCTGAACGTCTCCTACAACTGCCTTGACCGCCATCTGACCAATGGCCGCCGCAACAAGGCCGCCCTCATCTTCCAGGGCGAACCGGAAGAGGATGTCAAGGTCTACACCTACCAGATGCTGCACACCGAGGTCTGCCGTTTCGCCAATGTCCTCAAGAAGATGGGCGTCAAGAAGGGCGACCGCGTCTCCGTCTATCTGCCCATGATCCCCGAGCTGGCCATCACCCTGCTGGCCTGCACCCGGATCGGCGCCATCCACAGCGTGGTCTTTGCCGGCTTTTCCGCGCAGAGCCTGAAGAGCCGCATCCAGGACTGCGAGGCCAAGGTGCTGGTCACCGCCGATGCCGTCCTGCGCTCCGGCAAAACCATCCCCTTGAAGCCCAATGCCGACGATGCCCTCAAGGATTGCGCCTCGGTGGAGAAATGCATTGTCGTGAAGCGGGCCGGCAACGAGGTGCCGATGCAGGAAGGCCGCGATCTCTGGTGGCA
>DDXK01000125.1 GCA_002347185.1 Desulfobulbaceae bacterium UBA2262
GGTCTGCCGGGCGATCTCCTCGATCATCTCGATCTTGACGGCGATATGCTCCATGGCCTCCACGGTCTTGCGCATGGCCTTGCCCCCTTCTTCCGCATCCAGGGCCGCCCTGGTGGCAATGGCCGTGGTCTGCCGGGCGCTGTCGGCGCTCTGGGCCACGGTGCTGGCCAGCTNNGGCCAGCTCCTCCATGGCCGAGGAAATCTCCTCGATGGAAGCCGCCTGCTGGCTGGCGCCCTGGGAAACCTGCTGGGAGCTGCCGCTCAACTCCTGACTGCCCGAGGCAACCTGATCGGCGGCCATGCGGACATCACGGATAATGGTCTTGAGCCTTTCCACCATGGCGGAGAGGGCCATGCCGAAGGAATCGTTCTCGGAAAGCAGCTTCACCTCGACGCCGAGATCGCCCTCGGAGATCTTTTCCGCGGTTTTCGCCATCTCGCGCAGGTTGGCCACCATCCGGGCCAGGGCCTTGCCCAGCACATCCTCCTCGGCCGGGTCTATCTCCACGGAAAGATCGCCCAGAGCAATCCTTTCCGCCATACGCGCCTTGGCCTTCAGGCTCTCCACCATCCGCAGATGGGCATGCCCAAGCATGTCTTTCTCGGAAAGCAGCACCACTTCGACATTCAGATCGCCGGCGGCCACGGTTTCCGCCTCCTGCGCCGTACTCTTCAGGCTCTCCACCATTCCGGCCAGCGCCTTGCCCAGGGCGTCCCGGTCGGAAAGCAGGTCAACCCGGACATTGAGATCGCCCAGGGCGATCTGCTCGGCCTTGGCCGCCGTCCCCTGCAGGCTTTCCACCATCCTGGCCAGCGCCCTGCCCAGTTTGTCGCGTTCGGAGAGGATCCGCACCTGCACGTCCAGATCGCCGGTGGAGACCTGTTCCGCCATCTGCGCGGTGGCGCGGAGATTTTCCACCATCGTCCGCATGGCGGCAAGCATCTGCCCGATCTCATCCCCGCTTTTGCTGGCAATCTCCACCTCCAGGTCTCCCCTGGCCACCATCTGCACCTTGCCCACCGCCTCGCGCAGGGGCTTGACGATGACGCCGATGGTCAGATAGACAAGCACCGCGATCAGCACAATGACCACCAGGGCGAAAAAGAGGATATTCCTGACGATCCTCTGGGCGGCGGCCTTCTCCCCGGCCTCGGCCTGCCGGATCACCGCGCTGCTGCGGGCCTCGGCCTGCTGGATGCTCCTGGCGACATTGTCGAGATTGAGCCCCAGCTCGACGGCGCCGACCTTCTGCTCGTTGACCTGGATCTCCTTGCTGACGATGCTCTCGGGATTGAAGCCCTCGGGCCGGACACTGCCCCGGGTGATCGGCGAGCCGTCCTTGTCGTAAAAGACCACGAAATCGATATCCGGATCGGAAACCGTGCTCTGCACGATCTGCTCCAGAAAGGCAAACTCGTAGTTCATGATGAGATCCTGCCCGGTCCGGGCCAGCATGTCGGCAAAGGATCGCCCCTTCTGCACCAGATCCTCGCGCAACAGCCTTTCCTGCTCCTTCTGCTGCTCCCGCAGGGTGTTGACAAAGGTCCTGCCCTGCTCGCCGAGGGCGGCCCGCATGGAGGAGTTTATAGCCAGGGTCAGGCCGAGCATGAGAAGGAAAACAGCGGCGACGATGGCGCTGTTGAGCTTGGCGGCAATGCCGAGATCACGGATTTTCTCTTTGAGCATCTTTCTCTCCTCTGCTTGCGCTGATAAAAAAAAGCTTCCAGACGAATGACCTGGAAGCATCCGCACTCCTTTAAGTATAGAGAAGAGGCGCGGCTGGCGTCAAAGTTTTTTCAGAGCCCTCAGCCGCGGGGCGGAGAGGAGGCAACGCCCGCGGCCAGGGCCAGATAGCGGAGCCCTTCCTCGCGCCGGCCGTGCTTGAGGCAGCCGTTGCCGTAGATGGTCGCCTTGCCGGCCAGGGCCTTGCCGGCGAGAGCGCGCTGGGAGGGGGAAAGAATGGCGGCGGCGAGCAGCTTTTCGAGGGAGCGGATGCGGAAACGGTCCATGCCGACCCGGTGCTGGACCGAGACCTGATCTGACCTGCCCCCATGCTTGACGGTGAGGGGCGCGTCAACCAGGAGAAACTCGTGGGCCACGCTCGCCCGCAGCCAGAGATCGTAATCCTCGCAGCAGGGGAAGGACTCGTCGAAGAGACCGATGCGGGCAAAGAGCTCCCGCCGGACCATGACCGTGGACATGCCCACCACGCAGAGCTCAAGGCTGCGGGCGAAGATATCGCCGCCTTCCTTGCGATGGCGGAGCTTCTGATTGAGGTGCCGGCCGTTCCGGTACCAGGTCTCCTGGGTATGGGAAACGAAGAGCTCGGGGCGGGCTTCCATGGCCTGCACCTGCATGGCAAGCTTGCCAGGGTGGAAATGGTCATCGGCGTCGAGAAAGGCGAGAAGCCCATGGCGGGCCTCCCTGATCCCAAGGTTGCGGGCGGCGGCCGGCCCCCGGTTTTCCTGGAAGAGGTAGCGGACCGCGCCGCCATAGGAGGCGACCAGGCTGGCGGTGGCATCGCTGGAACCGTCATCCACCACGATGAGCTCGAAATTCCGATGGGTCTGGACCAGGACCGAATCGATGGCCCGGGCCAGGAAGGACTCCCGATTGAAGGTGGGGATGATGACCGTGACGGCCGGCGCCGAGCGAGGGTCCGAGGGCGAGGTTTCCCGTTCCTCAGTCCACATAGAGGATTTCGCCGGAATGCTCGATCAGCTCCTCGCCGCTGGCGAGCTGCCGGAGAATGAGGCCGCCGTCCGGGGCAAGGCCGAGCACCTTGGCCAGGTATTGCGGCTTTTGCTGCACGTCGAAGCCGAAGCGGACCGTCCGGCCAATGGTGTCGCTCAGCTCAAGCCAGGCAGGCAGGAGCAGGCCGGAGGCGCCTTGCCCCTCTCCATATGCATCCTCAGCCAGCCGCTCGGCCTCGTCGTGGCAGAGCAGGCCGAAATACCAGGAAAACTTGGCGAGGAGCAGGTCGGCAAAAGAGGGCAGGTCGATCTCCCTGCCGAGGACGGTCCGCATGGAGGTGGCCAGGCCGGCAAGCTCCCCGGGGAAATCGACGTTGTTGACATTGATGCCCACCCCGATGAGCAGATACTCATCCCCGAACCTGCGGCTGCGGTAGGTTTCGCAGAGGATGCCGCAGAGCTTCCGGCCGCCCAGGTGCACATCGTTCACCCATTTGACCCACGCCTCGATGCCGTGGGCACGGATCGCCTCGCAGCAGGCGGCGCCGGCCGCCATGGGATAGAGGGCCGTGCTTGCGGGCAGCAGGGTATTGGCCATGACCAGGGTGAGCCAGAGGCCACCGGGCGGGGCATGCCAGAGGCGCTGAAAGCGGCCCCGGCTCCCGGTGAGGGTGTCGGCGAGAAAGAGCATGCCGGTGGGGAAGGAATGGTCGCGGGCCTCGTATTCGTCGATGCGCTGCCGGGCCAGATCCATGAGGCGGCCGGCCCTGGGCAGGTGTTCGATCCGGCTCGCCACCGGCGCACCGTAACGGTAGACGGCCTCCACCACTTCGGCGGGGTAACGCCTGAGCCGGCGGGGGATCTCCTCCTCGGCTATGCGCTGCTGAATCCGCTGCGGGGAAAGGCTCTGCATCACCTCGGCCTCAGAGGGTCTGCCCGGAGCAACGCACTGCGGGGCGGACTCCCCGGGCAGACCGCGTTATTCCCACTCCGCCTTGACGCGGGTGATGATCTTCTGGATGTAGGGGAGCTTTTCCTTGGAGCAGATGCCCAGAAGCGGCTCTCCCTGGGCAACGCTCACCCCGGGCTGAAAATAGACGGAATGGATGATGCCCGGCTCGCCGGCGTAGTAGACCGGCGTATCGCGCTTCATGAGCGACATGGTCAGGATCTCGTCTCCGGGCTGGATGGAGACGGAGCGCTGGCCGTACTTGTCGATCTTGGCCTGCAGGTCCAGGGAGAAAAAATACTTGGCCCGCTCCGGTGCATTGAAGGGCTCGAGCACCTGCCGGAGGATATTCTCGATGATCTCCCGCTTCTTCAAGGGGTGGCGGATGGTGAGGATCTTCTCGCCCGCCTCGACGAACTGCCCTTCCAGGTCGTCCCGGATAAAGGAGACCACCCCGTTGCTGGTGGCGAAGATCTTCTTCTGGTTGCCCTCACGCAGCATCTCGTAGAGCAGGGTGCCGCGGATGTGGTGCCACTCGCCGGTGGGCCCCTCCACCTCGGCGTCCTTCCGGACCTTGAAGCGAACCTGCCCGGTATGAAGGGTGTGCACGTCCATATACTCGAAGGGATCGGAGCGATACTTGCTGATGATTGCGTCGAAGTCTATATCCTGCGTCATGGTATCCGTTTACCCTTGACTGATTATCGATAATAAAGGTTGCCGCCGCCCATGGTCAACAGCGACTTGTGCAGGTTGCGCCGAAATTCACGGCGGTCCCAGATGCCCTGGATATGCCCGCGTTTCAAGGCGTTGCGCGCGTTGTGATAGTCGGGCGGGATGTCGGCGCCGGTGGTGTCCCGGATGACCCGGGGGCCGGCGAAGCCGACCCGGCTCGAACGGATGGCGAACTGGTAGGGCGAACAGCCGAGAAAGCTGGCCACCGGCCCGGCGTAGGAGTTGTTGTCGTAGACCACGATGTAGAGCCCGCCGGAATCGATATACTCCCGCACGGCCATGGTGCACTTGGGCATCTGCACCACGCCCATGGTGCCCTCGTGGATGCGGATGCCGCCGGTGGTGTGCACATAGGAGAGCAGCGGCCTCCGCTTGATCCTGGCCGTCTCGCAGGCGCGCACGAATTTCTCGCCCTCGGCGCTGCCCACGGTGCCGTTGCGGAAATCGCTGTAGAGCATGGCCACCACCAGATCCACCCCCATCACCCGGGCGTCGAAGGTGATGATGCCGCTGCGGCGGCCGGTTTTGGCGATGGCCGCCTGCAGGCGCTTTTCAAAACCGGGATAGCTCAGAGGATTGCCGGCGCAAATCTCGCTGTTGAACTCGCGGATGGAATCCGGGTCGAAGAGATGCTTGAGATACCACTGGTATTCCAAGGGGAAATGGTGGCCGCAGGTCTCGCAGACCCCGCAGAACTCGCCATAGAGGTCCGGGACCCAGAGATCCTTGCAGCCCTGCTTTTCGGCATTGGGGCAGGTGACGGTACGGTCCTCGTTGGCCAGCGGGCTGGTGTAGACATCACCGAACTCGATGGGGTCCTCGCCACTGCCGACCCCGGCCGCGACCAGCTTCCCTCCCTTGCCGCCCGGCTTCTTGGCGATGAAATCGTACGCGGCGGAAAAGGGAGCGGAAACCTGCTTGATCAGCACCGAGCCCTCGCCGGAAACGTCCTGAAAAACCTTTTTCACCTGCTTCTGCTGGCTTTTGAGGACATCGTAGCGGAAGCTGTAGTACAGCTTGGCCAGGCTCTTCCTTGCCTTCTGGCAGAGGGTGGAGCAGGCGGAGCCCTCGTAGGTATAGCCGCTCTTCGCCATGGCCCGGTATTTCTTCGAACGCAGGCTCAGGAGGCGCTGCACCTCGTCCTCGTTGAGATCCCAGGAGATATCGATATGGGGCTCTTCGGCCACGTGCTCCTCGGCCTTCTTCATCTTCAGTTCGTAGGCGCGGAAGGCCCGCAGGCTCTTGGTCTTGAGGACGACCTCGTCGGTGGCCCGTATCACCTCGCTCTTGAGCCGGCGGAAAAAGCCGAAATCGTCGCGCTTGGCCCCCAGGGGCGGCTCGCAAACGACACGGTCGATGGTGCCGAGCTTGAGGTTTTGCTCCGCGGTGATGTGCAGGCTTTCGGCGCAGGCCTCCACCAGCTCCTTGGGCATCTTCTCGCCTTCGCGGATCTTGCCCTCGATGGCCGCGGCGCCTTCCGGCGAGATCACCGAATAGTAGCCATGGGAGAACATCAGGCGCACATCGGCCATGCCCACCGCCTCGGCGCCGCCGGAACCGCCCTCGGAGGTGACCGAAATCATCGGCACCCTGAGCTTGGCCATGGCGTAAAGGTTCCGGGCAATCTGCTGACCGGCCCCGGGGTAATCCTCCACCGGGAAGGAGCCGGGCGTGAAGATATAGAAATGGATGGGAATGCCCTCGGTCTCGGCAACCTTCATGTAGCGCAGGGCCTTCTCGTTGCCCCAGGGCCTGGAGCAGCCGCCGTTGCGGAACTCCTCGCCATGCCCCTTCTCATGGCCGATGACCATGACCTGCTGCATCACCGACTTGTTCTTGACCCGGCGGATGATGCTGGCCCGCGCCGCCACCATGGAGGGGTCGATGCTGATCTCTTCCGCGCCGCCCAGCTCGGTATAGTCCTCGTAGACGTTTTCCAGAATATCCTTGAGGGTGAACCGGTGCGGATTGCGGACGATGCGCACCTTTTCCATGGGGCTCAGGGTTTCCTCGCAGCGCGCCTCCAGAAAGGAAAGGGAGTCCTCGAAGGCGCGCAGCTCCTCGCTCAGCTCCTCTTCCTTGAGGTCGTAAAACCTGTCCCGCAGGCGGGCGAACTTTTCACGCAAGCCGGAGAGGTTGCCCCATTCGCTGCCGTCCTTGATCTGGATCAGGTAGCTGATGCGTTCTTCTATCTTCACAAGCCGCTTTCGTAAGTCTTCCATCTATTCTCTACCTTGGTTGCCATCAACGGGAAGGGATGGCAACGGTCGTTGCGTTGCTGAGTTCCCGCCGCCGGATCTGCCTGAACGACACCCGGTCAGCGCATTTTTTCCTGCCGCCGGACCCTCTGCGCGGAGGGCCGTCAAAAGGTGAGCAGCCTGTCTATGTTTTCCTGCAAGTAGGGAAGGTTGGTCATGATCTGCCCCCCGGCGGCGTTGCTGCCCTCGATGACAACCTCCGAAAGGAACTGCCGGCCCCGCTCCTTGGCCTCCGCCATGGTCTCGCCCCAGACCAGGGCCAGGGCCAGGTTGGGGTCGTAATCGCTGGGAATGCTGTAGGGACGGTCGGTGGGCACATGGGTGTATACGGCGGACCACTCATGGCTGGGATGGGCAAAACGGGAGATGGTTCCGATCCAGGGGGCAAAGCCGCGGTAGGTGTCTTCGGCCACGATCCGGAACTCGATACTCGCGCCGCGGAACTTGATATCCTCCTGGCCGTAGCCCAGCTTGTCGCCCAAGGCCAATCTGATCTGCTCGCGGATCAGGTTGGGATGCTTGTTGTTCAGGTAGCTGATCCGGGCGGAGACATCGTTTTCCACCTGGATGCGGGTGTTGACCTCGAGCAGGTAGGGCTTGCCGTCCCGGGTGACGATCCACTCCCAGGTGCCGACATTGTCGTAGCGCACATGGGAGGCGAGCTTCAGGGAGTATTCGACCACCTTCTCCTGCACCTCCCTGGCGTCGAAGTCGTAGGAAAAACAGGAATCGTCGAAGCAGGGCGCCGCCTCCAGCCGCTTCTGACGGCCGGTGGACTGGATGGTGCAGTTCCTGGTGCCGAAGTGGACCCGCTCGCCGTGACGGCTGCAGAGGATCTGCACTTCCAGGTGGTTGAAATCACGGATCCGCTGCTCGATGAGCACCCCGCCATCACCGAACTGGCGCTTGGCGTAGTTCTGCACCTGCCGGTAGACGCGACGGAAATGCTCGACCTGGTAGACCTCCTCGATGCCCATGCCACCGCCGCCGGCCGCTGCCTTGACCAGGATGGACGGATTCTTGATGTGATAGGCCTCCTGATCCTCGAGAAGGCGCTGGGCGATGTCCTCGGCCTCCATCTCGTTGTAGATGGGGCCGTCGGTGCCGGGGATGGTGGGAATGCCGAGTTTGTTGGCGACCCGTTTGGTGTTGATCTTGTCGCCCAGGGACTTCACCACCTCCCACTTGGGGCCGATAAAGGTCAGCGGCCGGTTGCGCACCGTCACCCGGCGGGCGAAACGGAAATCCTCGGAAAAAAAGCCGTAGCCGGGATGGATGGCCGTGCAGCCGGTATGGTCGGCCACGGCGAGGATATCGTTGGGATCGGTATAGCTGGCGATGCGCCAGGCCCGACGGACGTTACTGGTGCTGTCGAGATTGCGGCGCACATGCTCGGACTCCTCGTCCGCGGACGTGTAGACCACCACATACTCCAGGCCCAGATCCTTGCAGGCCTCCATGATCCGCAGGGCGATCTCGCCCCGATTTGCAATCAGAACCTTTTCTTTCAAGCGAACCCTCGAATTCGGTTGCGGGAGCCGGCGGCAGATATCGCCCTGTCCCCATAAAACAAAAGGAAAAAAGAGCAAAAGGTCGCGTGGCCGTTTCTGCTATTTTTCCTTTTTTTGTTTGAGCACGTTGTTGGCGCCGGACAAGGCGCGCGCCGCTCGCGCGAAGCAAGAGGCAGCGGTTTCTGCTCCGCGACCCGACCTGGGAGCGAAACATTGGCTTTTCCCTTGTCTTACAGGGGCATCTTCGTTTTCCGGCAAGCAGTTATTAAGGACGAAATCCCCTTCGGAGGAAAATGCCCCCCAGACCTGAAGCGCATTCTGTTGAAACACCATATTTTCATATGGTATAGTGGCGTTGCTGTTGAGCATTTCTTGAAAGCATGCGGTGCAAAACACATACAAAGTGTGGCTCTTATACCGATTTTAACCATAAACGTCAATTTTTTTTCTTGACACCCCCTGCTCTTTCCTTTAGCCAGAACAGGCTAAAATCATGGAAAAACAGTGCGTGAAACCCCTGACCGGCCCCGGGCTTTCCCCCGGGTTCCGGCCCTGCCCTGGATGGACTTTACTACTGCCCTATGGACACCTCATCCCCCCCCGACGCCGGCGACTCGCCCTTCAGGCGCCTTCTCAACTTTTTCCGCATCAACCGCGCCCCAGACAGCACGGAAGACATCGAACAGGAGATTCAGGACATCCTCGATGAAGGCGCCGAGCAGGGCCTGATCAGCCGGGAGGAAGGGGAGATGATCAGCTCCATCCTCGAGTTCCGCGACACCCTGGTCAGGGAGATCATGACCCCCCGCAGCGACATGGTCAGCGCCGAGGTCAAGGCGCCGGTTTCCCGGCTCATCCAGCTCGTCACCGAGGAAGGCTATACCCGCATCCCCATCTACCGGGACACCCCGGACAACATCATCGGCATCCTCCACGCCAAGGATCTGCTGCCCTGCTGCCTGCAGAGCACGCCGACCCCGGAAGTCGCCGACCTTGTCAAGCCCGCCTTCTTCGTCATGGACACCCGGAAGATCGTCAACCTGCTCAAGGATTTCCAGAGCCAGAAGATCCACATGGCCATCGTCACCGACGAATTCGGCAGCGTCCGCGGCCTGGTCACCCTGGAGGATGTCCTGGAAGAGATCGTCGGCGAGATCCGCGACGAGTACGACACCACGGAAAAACGCTGGAAGGTGGTGGACAAGGACGTGCTGCTCACCGACGCCAAGGTCAATCTCGAGGAGGTCGAGGAGCTCTTCGGAGTGAACCTGCCGGAGGGCCCTTACGAATCGGTGGGTGGGCTGCTTATCCACCACCTCGACCAGGTTCCGCCCCCGGGCGCCACCATGCTTATCAACACGCTGGTTTTTGAGGTGGTTTCCGCGGACCAGCGCCGCATCCGCACCGTGAAAATCCAAAGAAAACCGCAATGACCCTCCCCCGCTCCCTCCCGCGCCGGCAAGAGGGCGGCTTTGCCCTCTCCTGCGCCTGTGCCCTGGCGAGCAGCGCCCTTCTGCTCCTCGCCTCGCCAGGCGAGCGCTTCAGCCTGCCGCTTCTGGCCTGGTTCGCCCTCCTGCCTCTCCTCTGGCGCCTGCCCCGCCACGCACCGCGGCAGGCCGCCGCCCTGGGCTTTCTCTGCGGGCTGGCCTATTACTTGCCCCTGCTCCGCTGGATCCTCATCGTCCTTGCCACCTACGGCGAGGTTCCCCTGCCGCTGGCCGGGCTGGCCCTCTTCCTGCTCGCCGCCTACATGAGCTGCTTTCTGGCGGCCTTTTCCTTTCTCTGCGCCTCGCTTTCCCGACCGCCCTCTCTGCTCCTCGCCGCGCCCGTGTTCTGGGTGGGGCTGGACCAGCTGCGCGGCCTGCTCTTCACCGGGTTCCCCTGGCTCGATCTCGGCTACACCCAGCACAGCCTTCCGGCCCTCATCCAGATCGCGGACCTGGCCGGCCACCACGGGGTCAGCTTTCTCATTGTCCTGGCCAACAGCCTGACCGCCCTCCTGCTTTCCATCCTGCTCGGGCCAAGAGAGGAACGCCCGCGCCCGACCCTTCCCCTGGCCGCCCTTGCCCTCCTCGGCCTGGCCTTTGCCTACAACGCCTGGCGGCTGCAGACCCTGCCCGCGACCCTTGCCGCCGCGGAAAGGATGACCGTCGGCGTGGTCCAGGGCAACTTCCCCCAGAATCAGAAATGGCTGCCCTCCTTCCAGGAAGAAACCGTGGAAACCTATCTGCGCCTCAGCCGGGAGGCCATGGCGGGAAACGAGGCGCAGCTGCTGGTCTGGCCGGAGACCGCCCTGCCCTTTTACCCCTATGAACACCCCCTCTTCCTGCGCCTTACAAGCGAGCTGACCGCGCCCCACCGGATCGCCCTGCTCACCGGGGCGCCGCACCGGGAACGGGCCAGCCTCGACGAACCCCTCAGGTACTACAACAGCGCCCTGCTCCTCTCTCCGGAAGGAGTGGTGAGCGGCCGCTACGACAAGCAGCATCTCGTCCCCTTTGGCGAGTATATCCCCCTGCGGGCCCTGCTCGCCTTCGCCTCGCCGGTGGTCGAGACCCTGGGGGATTTTTCGCCCGGGACGGGCGAAGCACCCCTGGCTTGCCAGAACGCCAGAATTGGAGTATTAATCTGCTACGAAAGCATCTTTCCGGAACTTGCCCGCCGGCAGGCGGCAAACGGGGCGAACCTGTTGGTCAACATCACCAACGACGCCTGGTTCGGCAGGTCGAACGCCCCCTGGCAGCATCTCAGCATGGCGGCCTTCCGGGCGGTGGAAACCAGAAGAAGCCTGGTGCGCTCGGCAAATACCGGGATCAGCGCCTTCATCGACCCGCTGGGCCGCGTCGCCAGCGCCTCGCCGCTCTTCACTCGTTACGCGGCAAGCGCCGAGGTCGTGCTGCTGGCGGAAACAAGCCCCTTCCTGCGCCTTGGCCATTTCTTCCCCTGGCTCTGTCTTGGCCTGAGCGCGGCCGGGAGCCTGTGGGCCTTCAAGAAAAAGAAAACAGTAGCCAATACCGAATACCCGAGAGGAGAAAATCATGTCTGCTGAACTGAAAGAGAGAATCCACGACCTGAAGGGGAGACTGCTCTCCTTGAAGGAGCATCTTTGAGGTAGATCACAAGAAAGAACGGCTCCAGGAGCTGGAGCAGCTTACCCTCTCCCCCGGTTTCTGGGACGATCAGGAACGCGCCCAGAAGGTGCAGCGGGAACAGGGCGGCATCCAGAACATCGTGGAAAGCTGGGAAGGCTGCCAGCGGGAACTCGAGGATTCGGAGATGCTGCTTGAGCTGGCCATGGGCGAGGGCGACGAGGCGACCGCCCGCGAAGTCGACCAGTTGCTGTCCGCCCTCATCGAGCGGGTGGAAACCGTGGAGCTCGAATGCATGTTCACCGGCGAGCATGACGCCAGCAACGCCATGCTCACCATCCATGCCGGCGCCGGCGGCACCGAGGCGCAGGACTGGGTGAGCATCCTGATGCGCATGTACCTGCGCTGGGCCGAGGCCAAGGAGTTCGCCACCGAGATCCTCGACTATCAGCCCGGCGACGAGGCCGGAGTCAAAAGCGTCACCATCATGGTCAACGGCCACAACGCCTACGGCCTGCTCCGCTCGGAAATGGGCATCCACCGCCTGGTGCGTATCTCCCCCTTTGACGCGGGAGGACGCAGACACACCTCCTTCGCCTCGGTCTTTGTCTTTCCGGAGCTTGACGACGACATCGAGGTGGAGATCAATGAAAAGGATCTGCGCGTGGACACCTTCCGGGCCAGCGGCGCCGGCGGCCAGCACGTCAACAAGACCAGCTCGGCCATCCGCATCACCCACCTGCCCACCGGCATCGTGGTCCAGTGCCAGAACGAACGGAGCCAGCACCGCAACCGCGACACGGCCATGAAGATGCTGAAGGCCCGGCTCTACGAGAAGGAGCGGGAGGCGCAAAAGGAACAGCATCAGGAGCTGAGCGGCGAGAAAAAGGAGATCGCCTGGGGCAGCCAGATCCGCTCCTATGTGCTGCAGCCCTATCGTCTGATCAAGGACCACCGCACCAACCACGAGGTGGGTAACGTCGACAGCGTGCTCGACGGCAACCTTGATCCCTTTATCAAGGCCTACCTGCTCTGGCAGCGCAAATAGGCAGGGAGGGGAGGGGCGGAAGCCGGAGCGCCCCGCCCCGATCAGCGCCATGAGCAGCAAGGCAAAACAGTGCGCGAAATGCGGGGCCTGCACCGCCGTCTGCCCAGCCTACCGGGCCGGAGAGCGGGAATCCCTCTCGGCCCGCGGGCGGCTGCACCTGCTTGCGCGCCTTGATCCGGCGGAGGCTTCCGAGGCCTTTGCCGAGATTCTTTCCAAATGCCTTCTCTGCGGCGCCTGTCGCCAGGTCTGCAGCCGGGGGCTCGATCCCACCAGCGAATTCATCGAGGCCAGGGCGCGCCTCACCCGGAGCGCCGGCCGTCACGCCTTTCTCCGCGCCATCACCCGCCGGACCCTGGCCACCCCGGGACTGCTGAAGAGAGTGGGCGAAATCGGCCTGCCCCTGCTGCGGCTTCTCCCCGCGGAGAGCGGGCTGCGCCTCCGCCTGGGCCTGGCCGGGAACGCCCTCTCCGCCCCCACTGCGGCACAGCCACCAGCCCCGCGGAACATGGCCGGGAGCCTCTCCTACTTCCCCGGCTGCTACGCACGCCACCTGCGCCGGGAAATCGCCACCGCCACCGACGAAATCGCCCGGGCAGGAGGCGAAGGCCTTTTTACCCCCTCAGCGCAGTGCTGTTGCGGCCTGGCCGCCGAAAGCGCCGGCGACCTCGCCACCGCCCGGCGGCTGGCCAGGACGAACATCGAGGCCTTTGCCGGCAGCGAAACGCCCATCCTCACCTCCTGCGCCTCCTGCCACAGCCAGCTGCGCCGCTACCCGCAGCTTCTCGCCGCTGACCCGGAGTGGCGCGGCCGGGCCGAGCTTTTTGCCGGACGACTCGTGGAGTTCTCCACCTTTGCCCTTGCCGCCTCCGGGCTGCGCTTTGCCGGACCTGCCCGGAGCTGGCCGATTTTCTACCAGGACCCCTGCCATCTGCGTTTCCACGCCAGGGTTATGGCCGAGCCGCGCGCCCTCCTGCGCTCCGTCCCCAACCTCCTTCTGCGCGAATTGCCGCAAGGCCCCCAATGTTGCGGGCAGGGAGGGCTCTTTCATCTTGCCCAGCCCGAACTCGCCAGCAGCATCCGCACGGAGCTGCTCAAGGCGATTGCCGCCACCGGGGCAACCGCCCTCCTCACCACCTGCACCGGCTGCCTCCTCCACCTCGGCGCCGGCCTGGCCGAAAAAGAGACGCCGCTCAGGACCGAGCATCTGGCCGTTTTCCTGGCCGGGCTGCTCTCCTCCTGAACAGCGACCGGGCAAATTCTTCTGCCGGCCGACTACTCCTTCTTGCGTTATTTCCCGCGCCGTTATAATGTAAATCCTGTTTTTTGGCCCTTCCGGCCACGGTGCGCTTGATTATTCAAGCCATTTCCTTACCCGAAAATGCAGGAGGAGTTACACAGATGAGGATCGTCGCGCAAGGTTTGCTCCGAGGGATTTTCGCTTTTCTGACCGTTATTCTCCCGGCTTCGTCCGGCCTGGCCGCAATCGACTGGGATGTCGCCCAAACCCTCAAGCCACCCACCGCCCCGCTCGACATCACCGCCTCGGTGGACGGCAAGTGGACCTATGTCCTGGCCGAGGGCGGCAAACTCTACGTCTATGGCGAAACCGGCGCCCTGGCCGAAACGATCAGCGTCGATCCCGGCATGGACCGCATTGCCAGCTCCGGCATGCAGGCGGCCAACCTCCAGGACAAACTCTACCTGGCGAGCAGCAAGAACAAGAGCGTCCAGGTGGTGAACATCGACTTTTCCGTCAACATCGACCTCACCGGCTCCCCCTTCCTCGGACCGGAAAAGGCGCCGGTCACCATTGTCGAGTTCAGCGATTTCGAATGCCCCTACTGCAGCAAGACCGTCGCCCTCAACGAGGCCCTCCTCGCCAAGTATCCCACCCAGGTGAAGATCGTCTTCAAGCAGTTCCCCCTCTCCTTCCACAAGCAGGCGCAGCCGGCGGCCCTTGCCGCCCTGGCAGCCCATCACCAGGGCAAATTCTGGCAGTACCACGACCTGCTTTTCGAGAACCAGAAGGCTCTTTCCGAGGCGGGATACGTGGAGGCGGCCAAGAAGGTCGGCCTGGACGTGCAGAAGTTCAACAGCGACCGGAACTCCCCCGGCACCCGGCAGCAGCTTGAGTACGACATCAACGAGGGCCGCAAGGCAGGGGTGCGCGGCACGCCCACCCTCTTCCTCAACGGGCGCCGGGTCAAGGAGCGCGAGCTGGCAAGCATGATAAAGATGATCGACGAGGAGCTGGCCAAGGTCGGCAAGTAAGCGGAGCAAACCCTTGATCAAGCGCGACATCATCTTTGCCGACAACAATACCGCCCTGCTCCTCTACGGCGAGCTCAACAAAAATCTCGCCACCATCGAAACGGCCACCGGCGTGACCCTGTCGGCCCGGGGCAGCCAGCTGACGGCAAGCGGACCCAGACACGACGTGGAGCTGGCTGTTTCGGTGCTCGAAAAGCTGCAGGAACTGCTCCGGGCCGGCTATCCGGTCTACCCGGCCGATGTGGCCTATGCCCTGCGCATCCTCAAGGCGACGCCGGGCGCCAACCTCAAGGAGATCTTCCTCGATAAGGTTTACATCACCGCGGAGCAGAAGATTGTCTCGCCGAAGAGCATCAACCAGAAAAACTACATCGACAACATCCGGGCCAACGACATCGTCTTCGGCATCGGTCCGGCCGGCACCGGCAAGACCTATCTGGCCGTGGCCATGGCCGTTTCCGCCTTTGTCTCCAGGCAGGTCCGCGCCATCATCCTGGCCAGGCCGGCGGTGGAGGCGGGGGAGCGGCTGGGCTTTCTCCCCGGCGACCTGGCCCAGAAGGTCAACCCCTACCTGCGCCCCCTCCATGACGCCCTGAACGAGATGCTGGGCCGCGAGAAGGTCGCCGATCTCATCGAGGAGGGCAGTATCGAGATCGCGCCGCTCGCCTTCATGCGCGGCCGCACCCTGAGCAACGCCTTTGTCATCCTCGACGAGGCCCAGAACNNCCAAGGCGGTGATCACCGGCGACATCACCCAGATCGACCTGCCCGAGCCCCGGCATTCCGGCCTCATCGAGGCGGCACGAATACTGAAGAATATCAAAGGGATATCCTTCAACTCCTTTTCGGAGGTGGACGTGGTGCGCCACCGACTGGTCCAGGAGATCATCCGCGCCTATGCCAAGCAGGAAGGCGGCAAAAGTCAGCCCCCGGCCCGAAGCCGGGTCCGGACCCACTGAGCTTCGCCCATGCCTGTCCTGACCACCTGCCAGCACGAGAAGCCCGCCATCAGCCTCAGCCAGCTCAAAAAACGGGCGGAAAGACTTTTGCGCCTCTGCGGCTGCGCGGAGAGCGAGCTGAGCATCCTCCTGCTCTCCGATGCGGAGATGGCCGGACTCAACGAGCAGTACCGCGGGAAAAAGGGGCCGACCAATGTCCTGGCCTTTGCCCTGCACGACGGTGAGGCAGGCCGCCTCGTTCCGGAGCTGCTCGGCGATGTGATCATCTCGCTGGACACCTCGGCACGGGAGGCTGAAGCGGACGGGGTCACCCTCCACCATCGGGTGACCATCCTCCTGATCCACGGCCTGCTCCACCTGCTCGGCCACGACCACGAACGTTCGGCCAAAGAAGCCAGAATCATGGCCGGCAGGGAAAAGGAACTTTTGGAAAAACTGCTTGAGGAAGAAAGGAGAGGAACCATGATCCATCTTGCCGTCAACGTCGATCACGTCGCCACCTTGAGACAGGCCCGCGGCATCAGCGAGCCCGATCCGGTGCTGGCCGCAGGCATCTGCGAACTGGCCGGCGCCCAGGGCATCGTGGTCCATCTCCGCGAGGACCGGCGCCATATCCAGGACCGCGACGTGCGGCTCCTGCGGCAAACGGTGAAAACCAAGCTCAATCTGGAAATGGGGGCCACCGAGGAGATCATCGGCATCGCCTTGGCTGTCAAGCCGGACATGATCACCCTGGTCCCGGAAAAACGCCAGGAACTCACCACGGAAGGCGGGCTCAACGTGGCCGGCCAGAAGAAAAAGCTTGCCGCCGTGATCAAACGCATGGACAAGGCGGGCATCCCGGTGAGCCTCTTCATCGACCCGGATTCCAGGCAGATCAAGGCTTCAAAAGACATCGGCGCCACCTTCGTGGAGATCCATACCGGCCGCTACTGCGACGCCGTTACCGAAAAGGCCAGGGACCAGGAATTCGCCCTCATCGCCACGGCGGCGGAAGAGGCCTATGAGCTTGGGCTCAGGGTCAACGCCGGCCACGGCCTCAATTACCTCACCACCCAGCGGCTGGCGCATCTCGGCACCATCGAGGAACTGAGCATCGGCCACGCCATCATGGCCCGCGCCATCCTGGTGGGCCTCGACCAGGCGGTACGGGAGATGGTGGCCCTGCTGCCGAAAGCGTAGCGCCCCCTTGGGGAAGTCATGGGAATAGCCGCCGACATCGTCATCATCGTGGTCGCGGCCCTGCTCGGGGCCCTGATCGCCCAGCGGCTCAAACAGCCCTTGAGCCTGGGCTACATCCTGGCCGGCATCGTCGTGGGGCCGCACACCGGCGGGATCACGGTGGGCGACACCCACGAAATCGAGATGCTGGCCGAGATCGGCGTGGCCCTGCTCCTCTTCGCCCTCGGCCTGGAATTCTCCTTGAGCGAACTGAAGCCGGTCCGCAAGATCGCCCTGCTCGGCACCCCGATCCAGATCACCCTCTCCATGGCCTTCGGCTTCGGGCTGGGCAAGGCCCTTGGCTGGGACACCCCGCAGGCAATCTGGCTCGGCGCCATGATTTCGCTGTCCAGCACCATGGTCACCCTCAAGACCCTTACCGGCAAAGGGCTTTTGGGCACTCTTTCCAGCCGGGTCATGATCGGCATCCTCATCGTCCAGGATCTCGCCGTCATCCCGATGATGATCATTCTCCCCCAGCTGGGCAATCCCGAGGCAGGCCTGCCCCTGCTCGCCATGGCCGCGGCCAAGTCGGTGCTCTTCCTCTTTCTGATGCTCTATCTGGGTACCCGCCTGCTTCCCTGGCTGCTTAGCTATGTGGCGCAATGGAACTCCAGGGAGCTCTTCATTCTCTCCACCACCGCCATCGGGCTGGGCATCGGCTACGCCACCCATCTCTTCGGCCTTTCCTTCGCCTTCGGCGCCTTTGTCGCCGGCATGGTACTGAGCGAATCCGACTATGGCCATCAGGCCCTGAGCGACATCATCCCCCTGCGGGATATCTTCGGCCTGCTCTTTTTCACCTCGGTGGGTATGCTCCTCGACCCCTCTTTTCTGCTCGCCCACTGGGACAAGGTTCTCGCCCTCTTTCTGGTGGTGAGCCTTGGCAAGGGGACGATCTTCTTCCTGCTGGCCAGGCTCTTCGGCTACGGAAACATCGTGCCCCTGGCCGTGGGCTTCGGCCTTTTTCAGATCGGCGAATTTTCCTTTGTTCTCGCCCGGGTGGGGCTGGAGTCGAAGGCCATCGACCAGAACCTCTACTCACTGGTTCTGGCAGTTTCGGTGTTCAGCATGATCGTCACCCCCTTTGCCGCCAGCCTGGCCGCGCCGCTCTACAACCTGAAAAGGCGCTTCCTCAAGCCGGAGCCCCTACAGACCGAGAACCTCCCCGACCATGAGCTTTCCGGGCATGTGGTCATTGCCGGCGGCGGCCGGGTCGGCCAGCACATTGCCCGGATATTGAGCCAGCTTGCCGTCCCCTGCGTCATTGTCGAATTGAATCATCAGCGGATGCTCGAATGCAAGGCCGCCAATTTCCCGGTTATCTACGGCGACATGAGCCAGCCGACCGCCATCGAGGCGGCCCGGGTCGCGGCGGCCCGGCTGCTGCTCATCACCACCCCTTCCCTGGTGGTCAGCCAGGCCATCGTCAAGCTGGCCCACCAACTGAATCCGGGCCTCCATATCGTCGCCAGGGCAGAAGGGGTTGCACAAACCAGGGAGTTGTATAAAAATGGGGTCTACATGGCGGTGCTGCCGGAAATGGAAGCGGGGCTCGAAATAGCGCGGCAGGCCCTGCTGCACCTGGAAATCCCGGTGCCGGTGATCCAGCAGTACACCGACGAGGTCCGGCAGCAGCTCTATGCGCCGATGTACTCGGCGCAGAACTACCGGCTCCTCGCCAAGCTGAACACCATCAAGAACCTCCTGGAAATCTCCTGGGTGGAGATCATTGCCGGAAGCCCCCTGATCGGGGTAAGCCTCAAGGAGGCCGCAGTCCGGACGAGAACCGGCGCTTCGGTGGTCGGCGTGGTCCACGAGAAGGCCTTTCATTCCAACCCGAAGGCGGAGTACGCCTTTGCCGAAGGCGATCTGGTGGCGGTGGTGGGCAACCGCCAGGAAAGGCGGGCCTTTCAGGATATGGCGCTGAGCCCGGAGAAAGAGATGACGGCGGAATTCGCCAGGGAGCTTGCATGAAAAGGAAAGGATCTCTGTTGCTGCTTTTGGCCATGCTGACCTTGGCGACCGGCAGCCAGCCGCAAAAGGCGCGGGCCGGGGAGTGTCCATCCCTGCGCGAAGGGCAAACCGTATATGTTCCGGCCTATTCGCACATCTATTTCGGCAACCGGGAACGCCCCTTTCTGCTGACCGTGACGCTCAGCATCAGAAACGTCGACCCCGTCCAGCCCCTCAGCCTGACCAGGATCGACTACTACGCAACGGAAGGAAAATTGATCAGAAAATACCTGGACAGGCCGCTCACCCTCGGCCCCCTGGCGTCGATCCGCTATGTGGTCCCGCAGAAGGATGAAGCCGGCGGCTCGGGCGCCAACTTCATGGTGGAATGGCGGGCGGAGAAGGCTGTCAACCCTCCCCTCATCGAATCGGTCATGATCGGGGCGGAATCGCAGCAGGGAATTTCCTTCACCTCCCGCGGCCAGGAAATCGTCCCGCCCCCCTGAGAACCTCTCCCCGCCCGGGTCTTTCTTTCGCGGCGACCGATTTGCGCCGGGGAGCAACCAGAATCAATGGGGGGCCCCTGCCGCCGGCGACGGCATGCCAGCCTCCTCCTCCGGCGTCATCTTGCGGACCAGGATCTGGTGGGTCGGCCGGTCGAAATAAATCACCACCCGCTCCTCCTCCACGGAGATGGTGCGGGCCGCGTTGCCGATGCGCACCACCGCCCCGGGATAGAGCCGGCCGTAGACAAAAATCGCCTCGTTGACCATCTGTTCGAGCTCCTGTTCAAGGGCTTTGCCCTCCTCGGTGAGCGCGTTCACCTTGTCCATGGCCTTGGGCATGAAGGTCTGGCACTTCCTGAGCAGCACCGCCTTCTCTTCCGCGAGCTTGCCTCCCTGCTCCTTCTTCATCTTCTCCAGCGCGCTGATGTTCTTGAGCACCTCGTTGAGGCGGTCGGACCAGAGCTTGAACTCCTCGTCGAGGGTCTGCTTGCGCGACTGCAGGGAAGGGACGATGCCGACGCTGACCTCGGTGACGATCTCCGCCTCGGAGCCCAGCTCCTTGACGTGCATGGAACCGGCAATGATGAATTTCCCGCCGATGATGGTTCCTTTTTTGCCGGTGGCGACCACGTTCCGGCCGACCTTGGCCTCGGTCTGGACCAGGACGTCGTGTACATAAAGAAAGCCGGAGGTTTCGAGGACAGGCCCGTTTTCGACAAATTCCACCACGATGTCGCCCTTGGCCCGCAGCATGGCCTGCTCGCCCACCACGCCGCCCAGGACGGTGAGGGTCCCGCCGGCCATGAGCAGGGCGTTGTTCACTCCCCCCCGGATGAGGATATTGCCGCGGCACTTGACGCTGAAGCCGGGCAGCACTTCCCCGCTCACCACGAGACTCTTGCCGCCGAAGGCGATGTTGCCCACCTTGAGGTCCACATCGCCGTTCACCGTGTGCTCGTCAAGCACCGAAGGCTTCCCCTCGGCCATGATGAACTTGCCGTCGAGCTCGGCGTAGACCTTCATCTCGTCCTCGGAAAGGCGAACGCCCTTGCCGATCTTCAGCTTCCGGTCCTTGCCGGGCTTGGCCGGGACCGGCTCGCCAAAGACATCCACCCCGGGGATACCGGCGGTAAAGGGGATCTTTTCCAGAAGAAGGCGTTCCCTGGCCACATTGACGATGGTGCCGAGCTCCCGGTAATCGACCTGGTCCTTGTCCGGATCGACCTGCTTGGGAACATAGACTTCCGCCGGCTTGACATGCAGCTTCACCTTGGCGTTTTCGCCGGGAATCCCCGGCTTTCCTTTAGCCACGCAGAAAGATCCGGAGCCCAGCGGTTCGGGCTGGGGCAGGATGCCGGTGCTGATCTCCAGCTCGGCAAGCGCTTCCTGCAGGGCGGCGAAATCAAGGGGCACTTCGGCCTTGAGATCCTTGGGCGTCACCACCGCCTGCAAGCGGTCCTTGGAGACCCGCAGGATAAAGGCGCCGTCCTGCACCTCCACTCCACCCTTGAAAAGCTTTTCGCTTGGCATTTTCCCTCTCGTCACTCCCTGAAGATGGATGACCCTCGCCGCCTGTTCAGCCTATCGGCAGAGAAAGAAAAATCCATAAGGCCGGCACTGTTTTTTTCATCCTACTGAAATCACAAATGCTTTTCAAGCGCGGCGATATGCTGGTGCTCGCCGAGGACGATGAGGATATCGCCGGGGAGGATGCGCGCCTGCGGACTGGGATTGAACTGCATCTCGCCGTGTTCACGCTTGATGGCCACGACGATGAGGTCATACTGCTTGCGCAGCCCCGAATCCATCAGGCTCTTGTTGGCCAGAAAGGAGCTGGCCGAGACCCGCAGCTCTTCGAGACGCAGGCCCAGCTCGCCGCCGTGCACGGTGAGGTCGAGAAAGTCCACCACCGTGGGCCGCACCACCAGCTGGGCCATGCGGCAGGCGCCGATGAAGTAGGGAGAGATCACCTTGTTGGCCCCGGCCCGCAGGAGCTTGGTTTCCGAGCCGTCCGCCCCGCTGGAGCGGGCCACGATGTAAAGGTTGGGGTTGAGCCCCCTGGCGGAGAGGATGATGTAGACGTTTTCCGCGTCGGAGGAGACCACGGCGATCAGCCCCTTGGCCTCCTGGATGCCCGCCTTGAGCAGCATCTCGTCGTTGGAGGCGCTGCCCAGGAGGGCCAGGTAGCCCAGGGAATCGATCTTTTCCACCTCCTGGGGATCGCTCTCGACAATGACAAAGGGCAGGCGGCTTTCCTTGAGATTCTTGCAGATCACCTTGCCGATCCGGCCGAAGCCGCAGACGATGTAATGGTTCCTCAGGGCAGCCACCTTTTTTTCCATATTGTTCCTCCCCAGGATCTTGCGCAGGCCTCCCTCGATCATGGCCTCGGTGATCTCGCCGACCAGATAAAGAACGAAGCTGATGCCCACCAGAATAAGGCCGATGGTGAAATACTTGCCCGCCGGGCTTAAGTGCACCACCTCGCTGTAGCCGACGGTGGCGATGGTGATGACGGTCATGTAGAGGCTGTCGAGAAAGGAGGCGTTCTCGATGAGCATATAGCCGCCGGTGCCGATGAACAGAATGACGTTCAGCAGGAGAACACAGAAAAAAATCTTTTTCATCGCGATCCCAGGCCCTCCCTTTCTCCTCTGGCGACGCCCCGCGCCAAAACAGCGAGAGTATTCTAAACACATCGCCTTCTCTTTTTCCAATGGTATCGACGCGGCAAGCACGATTCCCCAAGCCCCTTCGGACCGGGGATCAGGCTCAGGGGGCCAGGCGTCCTCTCTTTCATAAAGTTTCCCGGCAAAAACGCCGATGAGATGAGCAAACGGCAAGAAGAACAGGAAGCAACCTCCGGAAGAGAAAAGGTGAATGCCATGACCCAGCGAAAAGCCATCCAGGTTCTGATGCAAAGCCCCTTTTACTTCAGGATGGACCTGGCCGCCCGCAGGCTCCTGGTCAAGGAATTCTGCGCCCTGCATGACACGATCTGACCGGATCCACTCCCGATCTGCACCCCTCCCGACACCCGGTTGGGCTGGGCGACCCTCACCGTCCAGTCCCCCTCGCCCTGGCAGCCTTTCCCCCTCGTGGAAAGCGACCGCAACCTGAAAATATTTTTTCTGGCCTCAATCTTTTTTTTGGGATATAGTCAAACCCTATTTTGCCTTGAGTGAACACTCATTCACGTCCATGGACCGGGGCGCGGCAAGCGTTTCCCACCAACATACACTGCATCGATAAAGGAGAATCGTCATGGCGGTAAACATTCTGGCTTTCGGGCCTAATGGAAGCGGCAAGGGCACCCAGGGCGCCATTGTCAAGGAAAAGTACAAGATCGACCACATTGAATCCGGCGCCATCTTCCGCGAGCACATCAAGGGCGGCACCGAGCTGGGCAAGAAG
>DDXK01000026.1 GCA_002347185.1 Desulfobulbaceae bacterium UBA2262
GTTGAGCAGCTGCCGCTTGTACTCGTGGATGCGTTTGACCTGCACATCAAAAAGGGTTTCCGGGTCCACCTCCACCCCGCACTCCTTCCTGATGAAGGCGGCCAGGCGCTTCTTGTTGGCAAGCTTCACCGCCGCCCATTTTTTCTGGAAGCTCCTGCGGTCGACATGCTCCTCCAGCCCCCTGAGCCGGTAGAGGTCGGTGACCCAGGCGCCGCCGATGGTGGCGGTGATGAGGCCGGCCAGGCCGGGATTGCACTTGAGCAGCCAGCGGCGCTGGGTAATGCCGTTGGTCTTGCAATTGAAGCGGCCCGGGAAAAACTCATGAAATTTCTTGAAGATCCTGGTCTTCATGAGCTGGGTGTGCAGCTCCGCCACCCCGTTGACGGAGTGACTGCCAACAATGGCCAGATGGGCCATGCGCACCTTCTTCACCGGCGTCTCTTCGATGAGGGAGAGCTCCCGCAGCAGATCGCCATCACCGGGGAAGCGGGAGGCAACCTCCTGAAGAAAACGGTGGTTGATTTCGTAAATCAGCTCAAGATGCCTGGGCAGTACCCGCCCCAGCAGGTCCACCGGCCAGCTCTCCAGCGCCTCCGGCATCAGGGTGTGGTTGGTGTAGGCAAAGGTATCGACGCAAAGCTGCCAGGCCATGTCCCAGGCCAGGCATTCCTCGTCGAGAAAGAGGCGCATCAGCTCGGGGATGGCGATGGCCGGATGGGTGTCGTTGAGCTGAACCGCGACCTGCTCGGCAAAGGCATGGAAGGTGTTGTTCTTTTTCTTGTAGCGGCGCAGGATATCCTGAAAAGTTGCGGCCACGAAAAAGTATTGCTGCTTGAGGCGCAGCTCCTGACCCTCGCGGATGTCGTCGGAGGGGTAGAGCACCTTGGAGATGGTCTCCGATTCCACCTTGTCCTGCACCGCCGTGATATAGTCCCCCCGATTGAAGAAGGAAAGATCGAGCTCGCGGGAGGCGCGCGCGGTCCAGAGGCGCATGTTGATCACATGGTCGTTGTTGTAGCCGGGGACCAGAACGTCGCAGGCCATGGCCATGACCTCCTCGGTCTCCACCCACTCGGTGCGGGTTCTGCCCAGATGATCCTGATAGCGCTGGACCCTGCCGTAATAATAGACCGGATAGAGGTTCTGCGGTCGTTCGTATTCCCAGGGCGTGCCATAGCGAAGCCAGTTGTCCGGATGCTCCACCTGGAAGCCCTCGATGAGGCGCTGAAAAAAAAGACCGTATTCGTAGCGGATTCCGTAGCCGTAGGCCGGAATTCCCAAGGTGGCGAGGGAGTCGAGGAAGCAGGCGGCCAGCCGGCCCAGGCCGCCGTTGCCGAGAGCGGCGTCCTCCTCTTCCTCCCGGATATCCTCAAGCTCGTAGCCCATCTGCTCCACCACTTCTGCCATCTCGTCGCGCAGGCCGAGATTGATCAGAGAATTGCCCAGGGAGCGGCCGATGAGGAACTCGAGGGAGAGATAGTAGACCCGCTTTTTGTTGCTGGTGTAGTAGCCCTTCTGGGTGGCGATCCAGCGCTCGACCAAAAAATCGCGCAGGGTGTAGGCCAGGGCCTTGTATATCTCCCGGGCCCCGGCCCGTTGCGGATCGCGGCCGAGGAAGCTGAGCATGTGGTGGTTGATGGTATTGAGAAAATCATTTTTGGTGAGGGATTTGAAGCTGGTGCAATAGGGACCTTGGGAAACCTTTTCTTTCATGGGAGGCTGGTCACTTTTTTTGTTGATGGACAACGGCAGGGAAAGGAAAAGCAGGGCAACGCCTGCCGCTGTTTCAGCCTACCTCGCGTCAAGAAGGCGAGTCAAACTATTTTGCCGGCCGCGCCTCGGCCAGAAAGTCCTCGATCCAGGAAAGGGCCTGGTTGCGGTCGGCCACCTCGCCCTCCACCTGCGCCTGTTCCAGGCCGGCAAAGATCTCCCGGAAGAGGGGCCCGGGGGGCAACGAGAAGAGCCGGATCAGATCGTGGCCATTCACGAGGGGCGGCTGCGTGAGCACCGGGCGGATATGCTCCTCATAGACCGCATGGACCTCGGTAAAAAGCGCGGCCAGGTGCTCCTCCATCCGCGGCGGCTTGCCCGGCCCCTGCCCGGCAAGGCTGTCGGCCATGGCCAGCAGGAAGAGACCGACCAGATCCTCGGCCGCCGCCTTGACCAGGCGCAGACAAGCCTTTCTGCTGATGCCGGTCCGCAGCCGGGCGTTGCTCAGATGGAAAGGCCACATGTGCAGGGCGATGAGCCGGCCAACCCGGCTCCTCGCCTCCCTGGGCCAGCGCAACCGCTCGCTGATGGCGTCGAAAAGGGCAACCCCGGCCTGATCATGATTGTAGAAAGTGACGCGGCCCTCCACGATCCCATGGGCGGCGGGCTTGCCCACGTCATGAAAGAGGGCCGCCCATTTCAGCAGAACCCCGATTCCCGGCCGATTGAGGTATGCGACCAAAAGGGGGGCATGCCCTGGAAAATGGCCGGCCGGTGCGGCAAGCAGCCCTTCCATGCGGCGGAGGGTCTCGAGATTATGGCCGAAAACATCGAGGTGATGGCTGGCAGGCTGCTCCACCCCCTCGCCGACGGCAAGCTCCGGGAAAAGCTGCCAGAGCAGCCCGGCCCGGGCCATCTCCCCGACGACGGCGGCGGCGCGGGGCGAAGCCATGATCAGGCCCAGTTCGTAGGCGACGCGCTCGCCGGCCGGCCGCAGAATCAATTGCCGATGACGGACAATGGCCGCCATGGTTTGCGGATCGATGGCAAAATCGAGGCTGGCCGCGAAACGGTAGGCGCGCAGCAGCCGCAGGGGATCGGCGAGCAGGCACGCCTCCGACGGGGTGCGGAGCAGACGGGCGGCAAGGTCGGCGCCGCCGCCGGTGGGATCGATGACCGCAAGGGAGGCCAGGCCAGGCCGTTTCGTGGCGATGGGCACGGCCAGGGCATTGATGGTGAAATCGCGCTGGGCAAGATCCTCCTCGATGCTGCCGCAGCGATTCCGGAAAGAGGAAAAATCGAGGCAATGGCCCTGCCAGACCACCCTGGCCACGTCTTCGTCGGAGTCGAGGAGGACAAAGGTGCCGCCAAGCCCTTCGGCCAGCTCCCGGGCAAAAGCCACCGCGCCCGTGGCGACGGTGAAATCAAGGTCGCGGGGCATCCTGCCCAACAGCCAGTCCCGCACCGGCCCGCCCGCCACATAGAGTTGCTTCCCTGGCGTTTTTTGGGCCAGCCGCCGCAGGGCGGCGCACAGGGCCTCCGGATACTCGGCGAGGAAGTCGCGGTCCAGCAGAAGGTTCACGGCAATTCCGGCAAAAGCCTGCAGATCTCGGCCAGGGTGGTGGAAAGCCGGCAGCAGACATCATGGATGTGGATGCTTTCGAAGCTCAGGGATTCGATGCGCACCGGGGTCGCCGGCGGCAGTCTCCCTCCGAAGTCGAGGCCGACCTGCCGGGCCACCTCCCGTACCGCATCCTCGGCGAATTGCGGCGCGGCATGCGAGCGGAAGACCAGCTCCGCCTCGTCCGGCCGCTTCAAGAGATCCTGGGTCACATGCAGGGCCTTTTCCAGACAGCCGCGCAGCTCGGGCAAGGAGGGAGAAAGACCGCAGGCGCCGAGCTGCAGCCTGGTGTGGGCACGCTGGGAATGGGTGGCCAGAGGCAGGGGATTCGCTCCTTCTCTGTTGAAAAGCACCTGGTTATACGCCTGGGTGCAGGGGCAGGCGGTGATGTGGTTGACACCCACCCCGAAAAGCAGGGAGCTCTCTTTCCCACCCCCGACAAGATGAAGATCAACACCGACCTCCATGGAATCGAGGGAGTGGTGACCGCTGGCGGCGGCCGTGCGCAGGATGGGCAGTTGCCCCCGCAGGCGCACCCTCCCCTGCTCCGCGCCCTGCCTGTTCAGCATCTCGCGGCCCAGGGCAAGGGCATAGTCGCGGAGATCGACAAAATCCCGGGCATAGAGGGCGGAGATCACCTCTTCCAGCCGGGACATATGGATACCACGCGTCTCCGCGGCCAGACTCACCTCGAGGATGGCCGCAAAGGGGATGGTTCCCTCGGGCAGACGCACCCAAACCGTTTTGCCGCTTATCCCCACCTCCGGCAGGGCAATGGGAAAAGAAGGCTTCTGCCGGGGGACATCGAGACATGTTTCCATGGTCCGCGCATGGTCGCTGCGGGAGATATGCACGGTCACACCAGATCCTCCTTTTCAAGAGAGAGATACCATTCCTGAATGGTCCGCCACTCCGTCTCCTGCCGCCTGGTCCAGGCGGCCATGGCCCAAAAACCTTTCAGGCCGGCTGCGGAAACCCTGGTCAACGCCAGGCTGGCGGCAACCCCGGTCAGGGCCCTGTCGATCCGCCGGCAATTTGCCTGGGAGCAGAGGCTGCCCTCATGCAGATAGCGCAGGGTAATGGGATCCGACCCGCAAAAACCGAAGGGAAACCGATCGGCCAGCTGAACCAGAAAGGCCCAGTCCTCGCCCAGGGCCGCGTCGCCGAAGCCACCGCAGGCCGCAAAGGCCTCCCGGCGCAAGGCCAGGGAGGAGGGCACGAGAAAACACCAGCGGGCCAAGGCCTCCAGGCAGTCCCCTTCCGGGCCCTCCCCTGCTCCGGGGATGAGAAACTCGCCACCGCAGACCTGATCGATGGTCCGGGTCACCCCGTAGGCCACGTCATAGCCTCTGGCCAGGGCGGCAAGCAGGCTGCCGACATGGTCTGGCAGCCAGACATCATCCGAATCGAGAAACATGAGCACCTCGCCGGACGCGGCCGCCGCCCCTGCATTCCTGGCAGGCCCGGGCCCGAGGCCGGGGAGGCGGAGCAGATGGCAATCGGGAAAGCGCTCGCCGACCAGGGCGGCGCTCTGGTCACCGGAGCCGTCATCCACCACGATCAGCTCGAAAACCGGCACATCCTGGGCATAAACGCTGGCAATGGCCCGGCAGAGCAGTTCGGCCCTGTTTCTGGTGGGGATGATGCAGGTAACCAGCATGACGGCGAGAAATCCCTCCCTTGCTTATTCTTGCCAAAAGCGGCCGGGAATTCCAGCTTTTTCACAGCAGCCGCGTGAATATCATCGGCTTGCGTTCACAAAAAAAGCCCTCTTCCAAGGGAGGGAGGAAGAGGGCTTCGGGATGGTGCTTGGCCAGAAGGATTACTTGGTCCTGGCCGCGCCTTTCACTTTCATGGGATCACCCTGGTAGCCAAGAGCGGCCCAGTCGAGACGGCCGTTCTTGCCATGGCAGTCGGCGCATTTGAGCGCGTCCTTGGCCGGGGCCACCATGTGGTTGAGCCGCCAGTACATGGCGGTGGGAGCGAAATCGTGCTTGCCGCTGAACTCCATGCCCTTGTGCTTGGCGCCGGCTACAAGAGCGCGGGTCCAGTCAAAGCTCTTCCAATAGGCCTCGTCGGCGTCCGGACCAGCCGGCCAGACCTTGGGAGCCAGGAAGTACTTGTACTCGGCATCATAGGGCTGCTTGCCCTTGTGGACCTTGAAGGGGTAGATCTTGGCGCTCATGTCCTTGATGTCGCCCACCGGATAGTTGAGCTCGGTCACCTTGGCCGGGTCGATTTTCTCGCCAAAAACATAGGCGCCGGCCTTGCCGTTGTACCAGCGGTAAGCCGGCACCACGTTCTTGGCCCAGACAAAGTCGCCCTTCATCTTGTCGTAGGCGTGCGCCTTGTCCTCGCCGAAGACCTGATCCGGCTTCTTGATATCCTGACCGGCGGTGGACCAGTCCCACTCCATCTTGGTGGGCTTGCCCTTGGCAAAGGTGGGGATATGGCAGGTCTGGCAGGCCACGCTGGCGATATGCTTGTTCAGGCGGTCGTTCTTGTGCGGCTTGGCGTCATGGCACTGCTCGCAGGAGAGATGATTGTTGCCGGCCGGAGAAACGACCATGGCGTTGCCCTTGATCTGATGCTTCTCCGTGGTATGGCATTGCTGACAGCTGAAATTCAGGCCGTCCTTGGCCATATGCACGTCGATCTCCTTGCCGGGGTTGGCAATGGTGGAATCGATGTCGCCGTGCTTGACGTTGTCGCCACCGCCGCCGAAGCCATGGCAGGCAACGCAGTTCTGACGGCTGGGCTTGCCGGCGCTCTGGGCCACGGCCACCAGGTCGACCGGCTTCTCGTCAAACTTGGGGTTGCCGGTGAAGCCGAAAGGCATGCCGGCTCCCGGAGGCGCCTTCTTGTACTTGCCGGTGCCGTCATGGCAGACCAGGCAGTCCACCCTGGTCTTGTCGCTCATGTCGAAGCTGGCGTCCTTCCAGCCGTAGCTGATGTGGCAGCTGGTGCAGCGCGGCCAGTTGCCGGCAATGGTGATGCAGAAATTGTTGATGGAATTGAGTTTGCCCCGGAGCTGCTTGCCCTTGCCGTCAATCTCCTCCTCCGAAGACCAGGTCCAGTGGGTGGTCTTCATCACATCCATCGCCGCGTCCTCATGGCACTCCAGACATTTCTTGGTCACGTCCATGGGGGTGGCAAAGGGGCCGGTCAGATCCTTGTGGGCCTCGTTGGCCATGGCCTGCCCGCTCATGGCGACGGCGGAGGCAACGACCAGGGCGGAAAATACACTGTATTTCTTCATGCTGCTTTCTTCTCCTTCTTCAAAAAAATTAATAAATTCTCCCTCCCCCTCTCCCTCGGGAAGACCGGCCAGACGCACCTGCCGGCAACTTACTCACGACCGCAAGTAAAACAGGCCGACCACACCGGTCACCTCGGGGCAAGAGGCAGTACAACCGCGTTTTCACGGAACGCTTCTGCATCACTAAGCAAGTTCGATGCCACAACTCCCGTCAGGCAGACAAGGCGGCGGAGTGGCGTAAAAAAAGCGCACGAAAAAGAGAAGCAGGAAAGAGGATGGGGCGCAACCTACCTTGACAACGGCAGGCGCCTTGTCGCCCAAAACGCTGACTTAGCGCAACAACGGCACAGAAAACCTTTTTGACCGCGCAAAATTCCTTGCAGGGCAAAAGAGGCGCAAGGCAGACGCTGCAACAACGGGCCCGCCGGGGAAAAGACGCCGGCTACTTGCCGCTGCCGGGCGGAAAGCACTGAGCCGCCTCCCTCACCCGGCCGGCCAGGCGATGCTCCAGATATTCGGCAAGACGGGGGAACATGTCGTCGAGATACCCTCCTATCTCGGCCTCGGTGGCCGTGGTTTTGGTCTGACAGAAGAGGCATTTGCGCTCCCCGCCCCCGGTGGAAGGCAGGCCAAAATCCTCGAGCACGTGCCGGGTAACCATCTGGTCGTCGAACTCCTCATAGACCGGGAAGGAGGTGCGCACCCCGAAACGGGAGGAAAAATCGGCGATCTTTTCCATGAACACCCCGGTCTGTTCCGGATAATGGCCCTGCTTTTTGGTATAGCCGGCGACCAGATGGGGCACGAAATGCTCGATGCAGTAAAGCAGGCCCCGGGTGTGCATGCCGAGTTTGCAGGCGACGCAGACCAGATTCTTGCCGCCGTAGCGGGGCATGTACTCCTCGTACCAGTCAAGCCAGAGCCCCTGAAAGAGCCGGCCCATGTCCAGCTCCACCAGCGTCGCCTCCGGAACCTTCGCAGGCTCCGGCGCAGTGGCGAGCAGGATCCGTCTCGCCACCTCGAAGCGGTTCTTCGGGAAATCGGCAAAGCGTCCCATGCCGTTCAGCATGTGCAGCAGGTGGATGTGCGAGGGCTTGCCCAGGCCGGGATGAGTGCCGCCACTGGCCAGGGCATAGAGGGCCAGGGAATCGGTGCCACCGGAATAGAGAATCGCCAGCTCCTGTTTCTGCATGCTCACTCCTTTTTTCTCACTCGATAACGGACAAAAAGCTCGCCGCTCCCGCCAACCTCGCAGGAGACGAGTTCGAGGCCAAGAAAGGGATCGCCCAGCCCTCCCCGGCCTGCGCAGAAGAGCGGGGCTCCCTCGTCGCCGGAGAGCTTCGGGGCAAGGGTGATGAGCAGCTCGTCCACCAGACCCTCCTGAAAGCAGGAGTAGTTAAGGCGCCCCCCGCCCTCGACCAGCAGGTTTTCCACCCCCAGACCGGCCAGGTGGTCCAGGGCCGCGGCAAGGGACAGGCCGCCAGGCCCACGGGGCAGGGCCACTACCCGGGCCAGATCGCCCAGGCTCCGGGCAAGGGATTCCGCCGCTACCGCCGAGGTGAAAACCAGGGGCGGCGGGCCGGAGGAGAAGAGCTTTTTCCCGCGCACCGGCAGAGAACCGGAGCCGCTGATGATGGCCCGGATCCTTCCCGCCGGCAACACCCCGCCCGGACCGCGCATCTCCGGATCCCAGCGGCGCAGGGTTTCGGCGCCCATGAGGCTGGCATCGGTACGCGCCCGCGCCTGCTCAAGCAGGGCCCGGTCCTGCGGACTGCCGATCAAACCCGGCCCGATACGGCCGCAGAGCGTACTGGCGGCAATGACTGTTACCTGCACACGCCTCCCCCTGACCTGATATTCCTGGACGAAGCAGTCCGGAAAGCCCCTGACACTTTCTTAAATAATAAAGCCTGGCGGGGAAAAAACATCAGGAATTCTCCCTACCCCGGAATTCGCCAAACGGCTCACAGCCCATTGTGCGGATTGCCACAAAAGTCTACAAGCGCAAATTGCGTTCAATCTTGATGGCAATTTCCGCGAGCCACCGCCAAACTGGGAATTTCACCGACCAAAAAACAGGAAAATCACCAGGAGACTCCTTCCGGATCTTCTTCCAATAAGGGATACTCCCCATTACGCCGGGACCAGGACGAGTACTGATCGCGCTGCGCAGACAACCAGAATCTCCCCTGCTCACAGGGGAAACAACCGGGCTTTGGCAACGGCCGGCAACGTCCTCGGCATTTTTATTTTCACCTTTGCCGCACCTGGCTTGTTTTTTGCTTATTTTGCCCCAAAGAGAAGAAAAACAGAGGCGGCGGGCTGAAGAATAAAGCCCTTGGTATTTTTGCTTTCCAGCCACCCCACGGTCAGTACCGGGATCAAACCATGAAAACAGTACTCATCGTCGATGCCGACCAGAGATTCCTTTTGCGCTTGAAGGAGCTGCTCAAGCCCCACGCCGCCTCCTTCCGGGCCATTTTTACGACCAGCGGCAAACAGGCCCTGAAACTCTTCCAGAGCCAGCCCGTCGACCTGCTCGTCACCTCCCTGAACCTGCCGCAGATGGACGGTTTCCAACTGGTCAGCCAGATGAACCGCCTGGGCAGGGCCGTGCCGGTGATAGCCACAGCCGCCTTCGGCAGTCCCCCTGCCATGGAAGAACGGATCCTGCGCCTGGGCGCCTTCCTCTATCTGGAAAAACCCTTTGCCGCGAAGCTGCTCATCGCCAAGATCCAGGAAGGGTTGCAGGCCGGAGGCAAAGGGTATGTGCGAGGAATCAGCCTTCCCTCCCTCCTCCAGCTTTTGGAGCTGGACCAGAAAACCTGCACACTCACCGCCAGAGCCAGCAACCGCGCCGGCCTGCTCTTTTTCCAGGACGGCACGCTGACCGATGCCTGCACCGAGTCACGGGAAGGCCTCGATGCGGCCTTTGAGATCATCGGCTGGGAGGCAAGCGAGATCGAGTTCCACAACTTCTGCAAGAACCGCAAGCGGACCATCGACGTCCCCTTGGGCTTCATCCTCATCGAAAGCGCCCGGCTCAGCGACGAAGAAAAGGAACAGCAAACGCGGGAAAGCGAACGCTGCGCAACGGTCGGCGATCTCGAACCGCTTGACGAGCTCTCTCTGGCCACCACCCTTCCTCCACGCCTGCAAATACCCAGCGAATTCATCGACAACCTCATTCTCCTCCTCGCCCAGGAAAAAGGCGGAAACGAGGGCCGCACGCCTCGGACAGCTGCTTGCGGCAGTGGGATCCGGCCGAAAAAGGCAGGCGTCGCCGACCCGATTCAGTCCAGAGCCCTCGCCACCTGCGTGGCCATGGCCGCCGAAAAGCTCCGGGCCCTCCTCGCGCAGGCAGGCGGAAAGGAGGGCCTTTCACCCATGGGGAGCGCCGCACAGTTGCCGGAAAGTCCGTAGCCAGGGCTTCGCGAAGCCCTGGTAACCTGGGGCGCATGCCCCACACGCTCCGCAAGCACATCGGCCCTGCCGCCCCTCTTCTTCTCCCGCCAGGACACAACCGCTCCTTCCCCGGCAAACAACATCCGCCTCCTATACTGAAACCGTTTGACAAGAATCCTCCTTTGGGCAAAGTAGGAGAATACTCCCTCTGTTTCGCACGAAGAGGAGAAAAGCGCGCTTTCCGCGCTGCCCGCTCCACAAAGATATGCCGGCCAGCACGCCGGCAAGGAGGTCGCCATGAAAACAACGGCTCTGACGCATCTCGCCTTCGGGCTGCTTGTGCTTTTTTGCTCCCTTGCTCCTCTTCCCCTCCTCCCGCAAACGGTTGCGGCCCAGGAAGACGCTTCGGGACCGGCTGAAAAATACAGCCGGGAAGAACTCGCCCAGATGCTGGCGCCCGTCGCCCTCTACCCGGACACCATCCTCACCCAGGTTCTGATGGCGGCGACCTACCCCATCGAGGTGGTGGAGGCGGACCGCTGGCTGCGGAAGAATCCGGGCCTGAAGGAGGAGAGGCTCGACAGCGCCCTGCTCGATAAGGAGTGGAGCCCCAGCGTCAAGGCGCTCTGCCACCTCCCAGCCATTCTCGCCATGATGAGCGAACGGATCTCCGAGACCACCAGCCTCGGCAACGCCTTCCTCGGGCAGGAGGCGGAGGTGCTCGGCATGGTGCAGGAACTGCGGGCCCAAGCCAGGACTCAGGGCAACCTTATTTCCACCCCTCAGCAGCAGGTCATTGTTGAAAGAGAAACCATCATCATCGAGCCAGTCAGCCCAACGGTCATTTATCTGCCCTACTACGATCCCTTCCGGGTCTACGGCCGCTGGCGCTATCCCGCCTACCCCCCGTATTACTGGGGCCCTCCCGGCGCAAGCCTCGGCGTCGGCATCTCCTACTGGCCTGGCATCTATTTCAGCTTCGTCTTCGGCAACTGGTGTTATTTCGACTGGCACCGCCACTACATCCACATCGACACCCATCGCCGCCCCCGTTTTGTAAGGCACGACCATTGGTACCCGCGGCCCGGCCCCTGGCGGCACGATCCCCGCCACCGTCGCGGGGTTGCCTATTTCGATGAGCCCACGGCGCAAAGATTTGGCCAGCCCTACCACCGCTCCGGGGATTCCCGCCGCGACCTCCGGGGAGTTCCTCGACAGGGGGATATGGAGCGTGCGCGCCAGGACGACGAACGGACCAGAATAGACCGTGTCCGTCGGGAACGAGAACAGGTCGAGCTGGAAAGGCAAAAGCGGGAACGACTCGATCGTGAATTGAAGGAAAAGCGTGCCACGGGCGAAGCGGAGAGCCGGGAACGGCACCGGGGAGAGAATACGGCCGAGAAGCCTGCGGGCATTGACAATGGCAAAAAGAGCCGGTCCGGGCCTGCCCCGGACAAACAGGGGCGCGAACGAGCCCAGCAGGAAAAAAGGGATCAGGAGCGGCAGCGCCTGGAGGCAGAAAGGACAAAACATGAGGCCATGGAGCGGGCCCGGCAGGCAGAGCCGCCACCGCTGCGCCAGAGTCCGCGTCCGCCGGCAGAGGATAAACAAAAACTTGAACGGGCCGAGCGTGAAGCGCGGGAACGGCAGCGACTGGAACACGGCAAGGGCAAACTCGATCTGGACCCCAACCCCAGCTCCTCCCCGGACGCCAAGGAGGAAAGGGAACTCCAGCGGAACGACCGCGACCGAGGCGGCTGGCCGGGGCGGGGCAGGGATTTTCGCGGCAACGACCGGCAGGAAGAGTAAAGCGGTTGCTCCCGGCGGCCCCATTGACTGCACCGCCCCTGCTGTTTATTTTTTCTCTAACATGCCTCTACTCCGAGAAAGGGAAAGAAGAGGGCCCATAACTGGAGAAACGGGATGCCGGTTGACAGAATCAGCACCATCAAGGCGGAACTGGCAAAGCTCCTCCAGGGCCAGGGGCGGAATAGCGTTCCCCTGACAGCCTCGCCGCTCGCCAATGTCTCCGATCCTGTGGCGGTGGCGAACGCCGCGACGGAGAATCTCACCTCTGCCCAACAGGAGGCCATCCTGGGCGCCGAGGCAATGCAAACTCTCAACCGCGAGCCAGCCTCCCCGGCCGAGCCACTGCTGGATGACGGCACCCGCTCCGGGCTTGCCACGGTCCTTGACTCCGAAGGAATGAGCCCGGCCCGGCAGGCAGCCCTGGCGGCGAATGAAACGGTGCAGGCCGCTGCCGCCGGCCTGGAGTTGAATCCGGCGCAAGGGGCTGCCCTGACCGTCAATCAGGCACTGGAAACCCTGACCACGGCGCCGCCGGAAGCGAGGAGCACGCCCCTTGCCGCCGCGGCTTTGACGGCCGACCAGCCGCCCCCGGCCGCAACCGGCCCCTTGCCGGCGGCAGCCACGCCGCCGGCAAGGGCTGGAGAGGCTGCGGCGCCCGCGACGGCGGCAACGACAACAGAGGCAGCCGGCCGGGAAGAAGCGCGGACCGGGGAAGGAATTGCCATTCCTCGGCAGGCGACCATGCCGACTCCGCAGTACGGAAACGCGGCCGCGGTCTATGAAGTCAGAAACCCTGCGCCTCCTCCTGGCGAGCCCATTCCGGTCCGCCGGGATGTCAGGCCGACGCTGCCCGCTGGCCGGGCCCGGCGCATCGATCCCTCCGTGCTCAGGCAGGAATGGGAAAAATGGCAGACGGGCAGGAACCGGCCGGAAGCGCCGAGGACCGAGGCTGCGGGGGAGACCGCCGAGTCCCGGCCGGCCCTGGCCGAAAAGGCGATCCGGCAGATGGTGCAGCAGGCCAATGACGACCTGGCCGCCAGCGGCGTTCCCCTGCAGCTGGTCCTTGCCAGAAACGAAGAAGGCTATATCATTGACGTCTACAACTGCGCCGACGGCGAGACATGCAAGATCGAACAGGAAGTACCTGTTGACCTCGGCAACCTGCTGACCACCCTCGACAATCTCCAGCACGAGCAGGGCATCATCATCAACATCAGGACCTGAGGCGGAGCGCACACCGCCGTCCCCTCTTCCCCTGCGTCGTGCAAATCTCCTCCCTGTTTAGAAGAAAAGATAGGAGGCAAGGCCGGCGCCCGCCACCACCCAAAGCAGTTCCACCTTCAGGAACAGGGCGCAAAAGCTGGCCAGCAGCAGGAGCAGACGTTTGCCCTCCCAGCCGATGGCCAGGGCAAACTTCACCGCCACGAAAAGCAGCAAGCCGACGAAGCAGGCGACGATGCCCCGGATGATCCGCGGAAAAAGAACAGAGCCCCTGATCCGGTCAAAGATGGGCAGAACCCCTGCCACCAGAACGAGCCCGGGCCAGAAGATCCCCAGGGTGGCCACGATGGCGCCGGGCAGCCCACTGACCAAATAGCCGATAAAGGTGGCGGTGTTGAGGATAGGCCCGGGGGTCAGCTGGCCCAGAGCCACGCCATCGAGCAGGGTCTGGTTGACAAGCCAGCCGCGAACCGTCACCACCTCGTGGAACAGGAGGCTGACGGCGGTGTAGCCGCCACCAAAGGCAAAAAGCTCGATCTTGGCCATGACCCAGGCCAGAGCGAAAAGAGTGGGAGCCAGCGGCCAGAGCAGAAGCAGAAAGGCCAGGAATACGACCAGGAGCAGAGCGGCATCTCGATACGAACCGCGCCGATGCCGCCGTTCTTCCCAGCAAAGCTCGCTTGCCCGCAAGCGGAAAAAGACGATGCCGAGCAGGCCACCGGTCAGGATCACCAGAAAGGGGCTGACGCGCAGAAGAAGAAGCAGAGCGGCGAGCAGGGCAAGGCCGAAGTCGGCGACCGACCTCAGGCTGTTCCGGCCAAAGACCAGGGTGGCGTGGAGAACGATGGCGACCACCACCACGGCCAGCCCGGAGAAGATCGCCTCCACACTGGGCAGGGCGCGAGTCGCCCTGTAGAGGACGGAGAGCAGGAGCATCAACCCGAAGGCAGGCAGGCCGAAGCCGAAAAAGGCGGCGAGCAGGCCGGGGATCCCGCCGCAGCGGTAACCTGCATAGGCGGCGACGTTGACGGCGATGGCGCCGGGCAGAGCCTGGCAGAGAGCGATGCCCTCCTGAAAGAGCTCCGGGGAGAGCCATCCCCTTTTCGCCACCACCAGCTCCCGAATATGGCTGACCATGGCCGGACCGCCGAAGGCGGTGAGGCCGATCCGGAAAAAAGCGGAGAAGATCTGCCCCGGCGACGGCCCGGCGCGGGCCCGCTCGCCCTCAGGGCTTGACATAGGCATAGCCGGCCTGTTGCCTTTCCACCAGGGCGAGGATCCCGGCAGGCACCACCTGAACGAAGTCCGGCAACCCCTCCTCGCCGATGCCGATCTTTTTGTCCTCCTTCATCTTGCGCATGGAATTGCGGCAGGCCAGAAAGAGAACCCCTTTCCCAGCCAGCTCGCGCATGGCCGCAACCAGGGCGGCATCCTCATAGGAGAGCACGGCGCTGCCGTTGGCAAGGCAGACCGCTTCCGCCTTTCTCTCCCCCGCCGCCTTGAGCAGGTTGGCGGCGTTGCCCAGGGCAACCTGCCAGCGCTCTGTTTCATTGATGTGCAGAACAACCTTGTACTCTTTCATCATCCCCCCTCCTTTCTCGCCGCATCGCCCGTTCCCAGTCCCGGAGTGCGGCGAGGATCCTTACAGTTACAGCCAGACCTGGCCTCTCCTTCCCCCTTCCCTGCGCCGCTTGAAGAACTGCACCAGGAAAACGCCGCCGAGAAAGCCGCCGATGTGCGCCCAGAAGGCGATGCCGCCCTCGGCGAGGCGGCCGACGGCAAACTGGGCCGTGCCCTGGAGAAACTGCAGAAAAAACCAGAAACCTATGAAGAAATAGGCAGGGATCTCCACCAGATAGAAGAGGATGAAGATCGGCACGAAGGTAAGAATTCTGGCCTGCGGGTAGAGAAGGAGATAGGCGCCGATCACCCCGGAGATCGCCCCGCTCGCCCCGATCATCGGCACCCTGGCCCCGGGCCCCACCACGAACTGGCTCAGGGCGGCGGCAATCCCGCAGAGCAGGTAGAAGAAGAGATAGCGGCCGTGGCCCATCCGGTCTTCCACATTGTCGCCGAAGATCCATAGATAGAGGAGGTTGCCCGCGATGTGCAACCATCCAGCGTGCATGAACATAGAAGTGAACAGCGTCGCAAGGTCGCCTGTCGGATCGGCCAGAAACCGCCGGGGGACAAATGACCACTGGACTATGAATGCCTCGCCCAGGCCTAGTTCGGCAACAAAGAAGACGACGTTTGCCAGGATCAGGAGTAAGGTGACAAGGGGAAAACTCCTGCGGGTACTGTTGTCGTCACCAATGGGGAATAGCGCCATCTAATACACAGAACTAAAGCGGTTGAGATTCTCTGTGGAGCGGCTCTGTGAAGCTACGCTGAGTTGACCGTACTATTCGCACATCACATTGTCAATGTGGCCTTCTCCGCGTGTGGAAGGCGTACGAATCAGCCCTTCCACACGCGTACTGCAAGGATGTCCGACTTGGGGAGATGCCGGTATTGAGCGCACGGGGTGGATATGTGAGGCCATTCGCTGTCATGCATCCTGTGGAGCGAATCCGGTCGTCTGTTCCACCCGGCAGGAGGTGGCAGGCGGGTTGGAAAGGACGAGCCGCCAGTCACCCGGGCAATTGACATCCGGCTGACCGTAGTACGAAACTGGAAGCGAAGGAGGCGCGCTAATGCCGACCATAGTTCATTTCGACATCGCGGCAGACAACCCTCAGAGAGCAAAGAACTTCTATGAATCGCTATTCGGCTGGAAGATGGAAGGCCCTCCGGGAATGACGGACTACTACCTGATCGAGACGGAAGACCTGGTGGGCAATAGGGGCGTTGGAGGTGGTCTGGGAAAGAGAGGAGAACCTTCCCAGCGAATCACCGCCTATATCGGGGTTGACAGGATTGATGTATATGGCGTGAGGGTGGCTGAGTTGGGCGGAAGAGTAGTACACGCAAAGATGCCCGTGCCCGGGTGGGGATACCTTTCGGTATGTGTGGATTCCGAGGGAAACACATTCGGCCTGTGGCAAGAAGACAAGAATTCATTGTAGCGGCCCCCCGGATTCGGAAGAAGACGACTGGTAGCGACTGAGGCATTCCCCCCTGAATGGGTACGAGTCAAGAGTGAAGCCCTCTGATGGCTCGTCTCTTGAATAGCCGGCTACCGATTGTGAATGCATCTCTTTGCCTCCCTTCTACGGAAGCAGGTGTACTGCTGTGTATCTCATGGCGCCTTCCCCAGCGTCGTGCAATCTGACCCGTCACTTGCCGAAGCGGTTGTGCTGCGGGCGTCGCTCTCCCTTCGGGTGCACGTTCGTCGTTGGCGCCCGCCGCATGAGCTCAGGTCGGGTCGTGACATGATTAGTGTGCCCACACGCCGTCTCTCATGAACGATTATTCCGCGTGCTCTGCCATCCCGCTCGGCCGTCGCGCAGGCGTGCGGTTGCCGTCGATTTGCGCGATACGTTGCCACGCGCTATACTCATCTTGGTAGTTGAAGTACTGTTCTTTTCAGTCCTCGTTCTCGCCTTCTTTGCCTTCGAGCCCTGAATGACCGTAACTCCATCGAACCAAGTTTCACGTATGAAGGAGGTCATTCAATGAGCTATCA
>DDXK01000110.1 GCA_002347185.1 Desulfobulbaceae bacterium UBA2262
GTGCCGATGGCCTCCATCTTGTGGGCCTGGCGCAGGTCGAGCTCCAGCTTCTCCTTCTCTTCCTCGATGCGGAGGCGCTCGGAGATGTCGCGACCGATGGAGACGACGAATTTTTCCTTGTTTTTTCCGTCGTCGAAAAGGGTGGCGTGGTACTCGTAGGGGATGGTCCTGCCCTCCTTGGTGAGGAGCTGCACCTGATAGCTGGCGCTTTTGTGCATATAGAGATCCACCAGGGCCTCTTCGGCCTTTTTGAGATCCTCGTCCCGGTGGTAGCTGGCCGGTGCGATGAGCTGGGCAATTTCCGCGTCCGAGTAGCCGCAGGCCTCGCGGAAGGCTTTGTTCCAGCGGACTGCGCGGCCCGAAGAGCTGTTGTAGACGAAAAAGGTGTCCGGCTGGGCGTTGAGGGCGAAGTCGGTGAATTCCTTTTCCCCGTTCAGGGCCGCCTCCGCCCGCTTCAGGGGGGTTACGTCGTTGCCGATGCTGAGGATCTCGGCAAGCTGGCCGTCCGGCCCGAGGATCGGTTCGTTGGTCCAGGAGATCCAGGCCCGTTCCCCCGAGCGCTTGCTGTTTTCATTGATGTTGTTTCTGTATTTTTCCGGGACATGCAGAAGATCATCGATCATCCCCCGCAGGTCGCGTCCCGAAGCCTCTGTCTCCGGGACGATGGTGCCCATGACGTTTCTGCCGAGGATTTCCTGTTCGGTGTAGCCGAAAAAAGCAAGGCCGTAGGGGTTGAGGTAGAGGATGTCGCCGGTGGGACCCCAGCGGAGGACGATGCTGCTGGCGCTCTCCACCAGCTGCCTGTAATCCCGCTTGCTTTTTTTCAGAGCGTGGAGGGTCCGTTTTCTCTTTTCCGCCTCCCTGGCCGTGACCAAGGCCTGGAGGACAAAAACGGCATACATGAGCGCGCCCACGGTCATCGCCCCGGTCAGGATGAGCCATTTGTTTCTGAACTCTTCCATGGTCTTCAGCACTTCCTCCTCCGGGGTGGAGACGGCGATGGCCCAGAAGCTCCTGCCGGCGAGGCGGGCCTGGGTGAAGGCGGCATGATGGGGGATTTGCCCCGCCTGCCCCGGGGGTTGCCGGGAATCGGCAAGCAGGAACGAGCCTGTCCCTTCCCGGCTCCGCAGCATCTCCCGGGAGAGGGCGAGCAGGGAGGGGGATTCGCTTTGGGTTGCAAAGATGCTCTCGCCGATATGTTCCTGGTTCAGGGCATAGAGCTCCCGGCCGGTCTGGCTGAGCATCCAGGCGTGGCCGGTGGTGCCGATGCGGATGGTCTCCAGGTACTCCCGGGCGATTTTATGGAAGGGGATCAGGATGGCCAGGCTGCCGCTGAAGCGCCCCCCCTCCAGCACAGGCACATGCAGGGCGATGGCCACCTGCCCCTGCACGGAGGTGAAGACGTCGCTCACCACCGGCTGGTGGGAGGCCAGGATTTCCCGGACATGGGGCTGGGCGGCGATACTGGTGCCCACCAGCCCTGGCGTGGGCGGGAAGCTGGTGCAGATGGTTCCCTGGGCATCGACGCGGGTGATGGCGAAGAGATCCTCCTGGCTCTTGTCGAAATAGAGCGCCATCAGCATCTTGCCCCGCTCGTTGCAGTGGATTATGTCGTCGATGCTGGCGAGGTAGGAGAGTTCGCGGGTAAGGCGCTTGAAGAGATGCTCGATGCCGGTGGCCGCCTGCCTGGCGTAGACCAGCTGCAGGGCGTTGAACTCGTCGACGGTCTTCTCTTTCACCGCGGCGTGGAGGAGCAGGAGAAAATAGGAGACAAGGAGGAGGAAGGCTGGAATGACGATGAAGCGTTTCTGCACTGTCATGGCAGCGGGTATCTCCTTGCGCCGGCCTGGCTGGCGCCTTGGTTTACGGAAGAAGGGGCTGAGGGGTGCCGCGCCGCAAACCTTTCTTTAGAATATAAGAAAATTTCTGCTATTTCAAAGAAAGAGTGAGGCCGCGGCGGGAAAGAGCCCGGAAGGGCGGGGTCAAAACCAGAGGTTGCAGACCGCCACCGAGGCGATGATGCCGGCCCCGTCGGCGCAGAGGGCGGCGGCCAGGGCATGGCGGCTGCGACGGATGCCCACGGCCCCGAAGTAGACGGCCAGCACATAGAAGGTGGTCTCCGTGGAGCCCTGCATCACCGAAACCAGGGCGGCGAGGAAGCTGTCCGGCTCCTGCTGGACGATTTCGCTCATGAGGCCGAAGGCGCCGCTGCCGGAAAGGGGGCGGAGCAGGGCCATGGTCAGGGCCTCGGCCGGCATGCCCACCGCTTCGGTGATGGGAGAGAGCAGGGTGATGAGGATCTCCATGGCGCCGCTGGCCCGGAACATGCCGATGGCGACAAAGATCGCCACCATGAAGGGGATGATCCGCACGGCGGTGGTGAAGCCTTCCTTGGCGCCGTCGGTGAGGGCTTCGTAAATCTTGACTCCGCGCAGGTAGCCGAAGAGCAAAAGGCCGGAGAGCAGCACCGGGATCAGCCAGTTGGAGATGCTGTTCAGGCTGTGCGTCGAAAGGGTCAAGGGGGTCTGGTCCGCAGCGATGCGATAGACGGCACCGCCCAGAAAGGCGATAAGCGCAAGCCAGACGAAGAGGCGTCCCAAGCGGCCCGGCGGGCTCAGCTCCGCGCCTTCGGCGGCGGCGGGCTCCTCCTCGGTTTTCTCGTATGGTGCTGCGGCTGCCGTCGATTCCCGGGCGGCGAGCATTTTTGCCGCCGCGACGGCCACCAGGGTGGAGCAGCAGGTGGCGAGCAGGGAGGGGATGAAGATGGCGGCCGGGCTTGCGGCGCCGGCGGCGGCCCGCACCGTGATCACCCCCAGGGGCAGCAGGGTGACGCTGGAGGTGTTGATAGCCAGAAAAAGGCACATGGCGTTGGTGGCTGTGCCTTTTTCCGGGGCGAGCTTCTCCAGTTCCTGCATGGCCTTGATGCCCATGGGCGTGGCCGCGTTGCCCAGCCCCAGGGCATTGGCCGCCATGTTCATGATCATGGCGCTCATGGCCGGATGGTCGTGGGGGACCTCGGGGAAGAGACGGACCATGAGCGGCCGCACCGTCCGGGCGATGATCCGCATCAGCCCCCCCGCCTCGGCAACCTTCATGATGCCGAGCCAGAGGGCCATGGGGCCGATGAGGCCGATGGCCAGGGTGACCGCGCCCTTGGCCGATTCAAAGGATGCCCGGGTGACCGCTTCCATCTGGTCGGTGTAGGCGGCGGTCACTGTGGCGACCACCACCAGGGCGAGCCAGATGATATTGATGGCCGAAGGTTTCTGCTGCATTTTCTCTCCCCTGCCTGAACAGATTTTCCCTGCGGAGCCCTTTTGTCGCTGTCCAGACAGGGAAGCACAACCCTGCGGAAAAATCCAGGGCTAATTTGGCGGAGCCGCTCCCCGCCGCCCCGCGTTTTCCTTCCTGGCGGTTTTCTTGTAAAATCATTTAATATCAGCATGTTATGCTTTTTTATCCTGGGGTTTGTTTTTTCTTGACTCTTTGCCGCAAGGTGTTCATATGATGGATCAACTGAGATGGTTGGGCAGCATTCCGCAGTCCACTGTAACAGCCTAAAATTACTGGTTATTCCCATGGCCATTTTTACGCTGTTCCCGAGCCTTTTTTCGCCTGCCCGCCGGAAACCTCCGGTGCAGCATGCCTGGCCAGGCCTGCTGTCCGCGCTGTGCAGGCACCCTGAATTTTGATCCCCCTCAACCATTAAGAGCTACATTCAAGGAGAAAAGCGATGTACCAGAAAGTAGTCTGTGTCGAAGACCCCGAAGAACCTCCAGGTTGTCGCCAAAGCGTATCCGCCTGCGCTTTCCCCGCCCAGGCACCCGCTCTCACCTTCCGGCAACGCCACTTCCCCACCGCATCAGAACAAGACTGGAACGATTGGCGCTGGCAATTGCGCAACCGCATCACCAGCCTTAAAAAACTCGGCAGGATCATCGCCCTTTCCGACAGCGAGCGGCAGGCCATGGCCTTCAATGGCGCCACCCTTCCCCTGGCGGTGACCCCCTATTACGCCAGCCTCATCTCCCCTGACAACCCCGGGCAGCCGATCCGCCGCACCATGGTGCCCACGGTGAGCGAACTGCTCGTTTCCCAGGGAGAGGAACACGACCCCCTGGGCGAGGATGGTCACAGCCCGGTGCCTGGCCTGGTGCACCGTTATCCGGACCGGGTGCTTTTTCTGGCCACCGATTACTGTTCGAGCTACTGCCGTTACTGCACCCGCTCCCGCATGGTGGGCAAGCGCAAGGGCCACAGCCTCGCCCGCTGGCAGAAGGCAATCGCCTATATCGCCGCCAATCCCGCCATCCGTGACGTGTTGCTCTCCGGCGGCGACCCCCTGACCATGGCGGAAGAACAGATCGAATGGCTGCTGAGCCGCCTGCGCCGGATCCCGCACGTGGAGATGATCCGCATCGGCACCAAGGCGCCCATCGTCCTGCCCCAGCGCATCACGCCGGAGCTTACCGCCATGCTCAGAAAATACCATCCCCTCTGGATGAGCATCCATTGCACCCATCCGGACGAGCTGACCCCGGAAGCCGCCCGCGCCTGCACCATGCTGGCCGACGCCGGCATTCCCCTGGGCAGCCAGACGGTGCTCCTTGCCGGCATCAACGATTCCGTGGAAACCATGCGCAAGCTGATGCACGGCCTGGTCAAGATCCGGGTCAAGCCCTACTACCTGTACCAGTGCGATCCCATCATGGGCTCGGCCCATTTCCGCACCCCGGTTTCCAAGGGGCTGGAGATCTACCAGGGCCTGCGCGGCCACACCACCGGCTATGCGGTGCCCAATTATGTCATCGACGCCCCCGGCGGCGGCGGCAAGATCCCGCTGATTCCGGAAACCGTGGTGGGCAGGGACGGCAATGACCTTCTGATCAGGAATTACGAGGGCAATGTCTACCGCTATCCCGATGTGATCGGGGCGGCCTCCCACAACAGTTGAGAGGCGAAAAGGCCGGCTTGCCCTGCCAGGGGCGGGCCGGCTCTTCCTTGCGAAGAGATAACTTCCAAAACAGAAACAAGGCTTGAAAATGCGTATCGGGATGACCTATGACCTGCGGTCCGATTACCTCGCCATGGGCTATGGCGAGGAGGAGACCGCTGAATTTGACCGGGAATCGACCATCGACGCCATCGAGAACGCCCTCCGCACCATGGGGCATGAACCCGTCCGCATCGGCAACCTCATGGGCCTGATGCCCAGGCTTTCCGCCGGCGAGCGCTGGGATCTGGTTTTCAACATCAGCGAGGGGCTGTACGGCTTCGGCCGCGAGGCTTTGGTGCCGGCCCTGCTCGATGCGCACCGGATCCCCTATGTTTTTTCCGATCCCCTGGTGCTGGCCCTTACCCTGCACAAGGGCATGACCAAGCATGTGATCCGGGATCATGGTATTCCCACCCCGGCTTTTGCCGTGGTGAAAACCGTCGCGGACGCGGAGAAGGTGGCTTTGCCCTACCCGGTTTTTGCCAAGCCGGTGGCGGAAGGAACCGGCAAGGGCGTGACCCCGGCTTCCAAGATCGTGAATCCGGATCAACTCCGAGCCACCTGCGCCGATCTGCTGGCGACCTTCGGGCAGCCGGTGCTGGTGGAGACTTTTCTGCCCGGCCGCGAGTTCACCGTGGGCATTGTCGGCAACGGCAAGGATGCCCGCTCCATCGGGGTGATGGAGGTGGTGTTGCTCGCGAACTCCGAGCCGGACGTCTACTCCTATCACAATAAGGAGTTCTGCGAAGAGCTGGTGGAATACCGGAAGGTCGGCGATCCGGAGGCGAAAAGAGCGGAGGAGACCGCCCTTGCCTCCTGGCATGCCCTGGGCTGCCAGGACGGCGGCCGGGTGGACCTGCGCTCCGACGCCGGGGGCATCCCGAACTTCATCGAGGTCAACCCCCTGGCTGGCCTGCACCCGGAGCATTCGGACCTTTGCATCATCGCCGGCAAATTCGGGATTTCCTACCAGGAACTGCTCAACGGGATCGTGGCCGCGGCCATCAAAAGAAACGGGCTTGCTCAATAATGCACCACCTCAAGGTCGGCATCATCCATAACCAGCCTGTCCCCAAGGGAGAACCGAACTGGGAATCCTCGGTGGACGTGCTGGTCCAGGTGGAGGCCATCGAGGCATCCCTGGCTGAGTTGGCGATTCCCTGCGTGCGCATCCCCTTTTCCCGGGATCTGGCCGCTTTTGTCGCCCGGGTGCGCGAGGAAGCCATAGCCGTGGCCGTGAACCTCTGCGAGTCCGTGGATGACGATCCTCTTCTTGCCGGGCACCCGGCCGCGGTGCTTGAGCTGCTGCGCATTCCCTTCACCGGTTCTTCGGCCATGGCCCTGCTGCTCTCCACGGACAAACTCACGGTGAAACGGCTGCTGGCGGCCTCCGGCATCCGCACCCCGGCCTTTTTCCTCTACGAGGGCGGCGAGGTGCTGCGGGCAGGCAGCCTCAATTTTCCGGTGATCATGAAACCCCGCTTCCAGGATGCCAGCATCGGCATCGAGCAGGAGTCGGTGCTGCGCAGCAGCAAGGGGTTTGTTGCCCGGCTGGAGGAGTTCCATGCCCGCTACGGCGCGATCCTGGTCGAGGAGTACGTGGAGGGCCGGGAGTTCAACGTGGCGCTCTTCGGCTATCCCAAGCCCAGGGTCATGCCGCTGGCTGAGATCGACTTTTCCGCCTTCCCCCCCGATCTGCACCGCATCGTCAGCTATAAGGCCAAGTGGGACGAGGAGTCCTTTGAATATCACCATACTCCGCGCTATTTTCCGGATAACCTGCCGGAGCCCCTGCAACGGGCCATGCGCCGCGTGGCCCGGGACAGCTTCGCGCTCTTCGGCCTGCGCGATTACGGCCGGGTGGACCTGCGGCTCGATGCTTTAGGCCGGATCAACATCCTGGAGATCAACGCCAACCCCTGCCTCAGTCCGGATGCAGGCTTTGCCGCCGCCGTGACGGAAAGCAAGATGAACTATACGGAGATGGTCGGCGAATTCATCCGTTTTGTCGCCATGCGGATTCCCCTATGATCACCATCCGGCCCATTGCCGATAAAGACCGCGGCCAGTTGCTGACTCTGGTGCGCAAGCAGGATAACTTCAATGCCCAGGAGGTGGAGGTGGCCATGGAGGTCATCGACGACACCTTGAATCCGGAGAAAAACGATTACCGGATCCTGGTGGCGCTGGGCGAGGCGGAACAGGTGATCGGCTTCATCTGCTACGGGGAGATCCCCATGACCGACCGCCGCTTCGACCTTTACTGGGTGGCGGTGGACCCGACCCGGGGCAGGCAGGGGGTGGGGCGCCTCCTCCTTGCCCGCATGGAGGAGGAACTTGCCGCTGTCGGCCCGGCCAGGGTCTATGTGGACACCTCCTCCACCCCGGGTTATGACCGGGCCCGCGGTTTTTACGAGAAAAACGGCTATCGGGTGGCCTGCGTTCTTGCCGATTTCTACAGGGACGGCGACGACAAGGTGATCTATCTCAAGGCGTTCTGAGCCTGGGCTTGACACATGGTTGTTGAAATCGCCCAGGACGTGCCTGCGACGGCCATCCCTGCGGGTCCGTAACTGATGGTTCGGACCGGTTGATCTTTTCTTCTCCCTTGCGAGGCTGTCATGTTTCGTATCCGCCGGATCTATGACAATACCCTGACCATCGACCGCGAGGCCATCGCGCAGGTGCAGCGGATCCTGCGCAGCCAGTTTTCGGCGGTGCCGGAAAGCGAGGTGGCAAGCCTCGCCCGCAAGCTCTCCGATCCCCTCAAGTACCGATTCCGCACCATCCTCTTCATTGCCGACGACATGAAACAGCGGGTCAAGGGTTTTGCCCTGCTCAATCATGCCCCGGATCTTTCCTTCTGCTTTCTCGACTTCATCTCCGTGGACCCCAGGGCCGCGGCCGGCGGCATCGGCGGCGCCCTCTACGAGCGGGTCCGGGATGAGGCCCGCACTCTGGGCGTGCCCGGCATCTTGATGGAATGTCTGCCCGACGATCCGAAGATCTGCGCCGAGCCGGACACGGTGAAACAGAGCCGGGCCCGGCTCCGGTTCTATGAGCGCTATGGCGCCCTGCCCATCATCAATACCGCCTATGAAACGCCGCTCAGGCCGGAGTATGACTGCCCTCCCTACCTGGTCTACGACGACCTCGGCACCGGCAGGCCCCTGGCCAGGGACACGGCCCGCGAGATCGTGCGCGCCATCCTCATCCGCAAGTACGGCAAGGATTGCCCGGCCGGCTATATCGAGATGGTGGTGGATTCCTTTCGTGACGATCCGGTGCGGCGGCGCGCTCCCCGTTATATCCGGAAGGAACCTCTCCGGGTGCCGCAGGTCAAGTTCGTGGATAAGGAGATCGCCCTCATCGTCAACGAAAAGCACGATATCCACCATGTCCATGAACGGGGCTACGTGGAGGCGCCGGTGCGCATCGCCTCGATCCTGAGGGGCATCGAGGGGACCGGCCTCTTCGACCGCCGGCCGGCCCGTCATTTTCCCGAGGGGCACATCAAAAAGGTGCATGAGCCAAAGTTTGTCGAATATCTCAAGCAGGTCTGCACCCGCCTTGAGCCGGGCAAATCGGTCTACCCCTATGTCTTCCCCATTCGTAACGCGGCCCGTCCGCCCAAGGATCTGCCGGTGCGGGCGGGGTATTTCTGCTTCGACACCTTCACTCCCCTGAACCACAACGCCTACCGGGCGGCCAGGGGCGCGGTGGACTGCGCCCTGACCGCGGCGCAGCTCCTGGAGGAGGGCTACCGGCTGAGCTATGCCCTGGTGCGGCCGCCCGGCCATCATGCCGAAAGGAAGGTTTTCGGCGGGTTCTGCTACTTCAACTCGGCGGCCATCGCCGCCAATTATCTGAGCCGTCACGGCAGGGTGGCGGTGCTTGACATCGATTACCACCACGGCAACGGCACCCAGGATATTTTTTATCGGCGCAGCGATGTGCTCACCCTGTCCATCCACGGGCATCCCAGTTTTGCCTATCCTTATTTTTCAGGTTTCAGCGAGGAGGTGGGCGAGGGAGAGGGCCGCGGTTTCAATCGCAACTATCCCCTGCCCGAGGAGCTGGACGGCGCAGGCTACCGGCGGGTGCTTGCCCGGGCGCGCAGGCGGGTCAGCATCTTCAGGCCGCGCTTTCTCGTGGTGGCCCTGGGGCTTGACCCGGCCAAAAAGGATCCCACCGGCACCTGGTCGCTCACGGCCGCCGATTTCGAGGAAAACGGCCGGATGCTCGGCAGCCTGCGCCTGCCCACCCTGGTCGTGCAGGAAGGGGGATACCGGACCCGTTCGCTGGGCGCCAATGCCCGCCATTTTTTTCTCGGCCTCTGGGAGGGGATGCACGGGGACGATCGGCGCTGAGGCGCTGAAAAAGGAAAAGCCCCTTTCCCAGGGAGGGAGGAAAGGGGCTTTTCCGGAGAGAGGAGGAGGGTGTTTTCGCGTCGGAGCGGGGGGCTTCTTTTCTGGGATGCGCCCTATTTGAGGGCGTCGTAGACCTTGCCCACCAAGTCTGCTCCCGGGGTCAGGGTTTTGGCACCCGCTTCCCAGCGGGCCGGGCAGGCCTCAGCCGGGTGGGCCGCAACATAAACACTGGCCTTGAGTTTGCGCAGCAGCTCCTTGGCATTGCGGCCGACGTTGTAGAAGTTCACTTCCGAGGCGACCAGCCGGCCTTCCGGGCTGATGAGGAAGGTGCCGCGCAGGGCCAGGCCGGTTCCGTGATCATAGACGCCGAACAGCTTGGCGACGGTGCCGGTGGGATCCGCCGCCATGGGGTATTTGGCATTCTGCAGGAATTTCTCTTCCCGTTTCCAGGCCAGATGGGTGTAGACGGTGTCGGTGCTCACCGTGACCACCTCGCCGCCCGCGGCCTTGATGTTTTCGTACTCGTCGGCCAGGTCGCCCAGCTCGGTGGAGCAGACAAAGGTGAAGTCGGCGGGGTAGAAGAACAGGATGGTCCATTTTCCTTCCTTGCGCAGTTTTTCCAGGGAAATCCTGCCGAATCCGTAATCGGTGGGCTCATAGGTTTCCATTTCAAAATTCGGGACAGTCTGGCCAACCTGCAGGCAGTTGCAGCAATTCTCACCCATGGTAAAGCTCCTTTTCGGCAGAGGTCGTAAGGGAAATCGATATCAGATTGTTTTGATAATTATTATCATCTCGTGGCCATAAAGTCAAACCATTTTTGTCCTACTTAGGTATTTTTCTATAAGCCTTTTTATTTCAGGGTGTTGTATGCTATGCCTGCCAGGGCAGGCGTTTGCGCTGCGGTCGCCTGCCCTGGCCACTTCAGCGGGTGTGGGTTTGGATCCGCGCTTGACACCCCCAGGCCTTTCCCGTAAATACAGAGCATGCCCCGCCAGAAAAGGGTGGCCGCGTCATGGGGTTGCGGCTTTTCCCCGGGGGCGGGCTTCTCCTCCCTCGAAATCCACGGCAGGCAGCGAGTGTGGTATATGTTTGATCCGAGGCATAAAATCATTCTCACCGGCTACCGGGCCACGGGCAAAAGCTCGGTGGGGCCCCTTCTCGCCCAGCGTCTGGGCCTGGATTTCCTCGACATGGACGGATTGATCGAGGAGCGGGCGGGCTGTCGCATCCGTGAGCTTGTCGCCTCCCGGGGCTGGGACCATTTCCGGGCCCTGGAGCGGGATCTGCTCGCCGAGCTGGTCAGTCGCGGCAATGCGGTGATTTCCACCGGCGGCGGCGCCATCCTCCATCAGGGGGTCTGGCCGCAGCTCGCCCAAACCGGCCTCGTCGTCTGGCTGGCGGCGGATATCGACACCATCTGCCGCCGCTTGCAGGGTGACGGGAAAAGCAGCAGTCAGCGGCCCTCTCTCACCGGCGCCGACATCTATACCGAGGTGGCCCTGGTCCTGGCAGAGCGGGAGCCGCTTTACGCCAAAGGGTCGCATCTCACCATCGACACCAGCGCCAAGAGTGTCGCCGAGATCGTGGCCCGCATAGAAGAGGCCCTTGCCGACGAGGATTTTCTTCGGAGAGTGCAGGAGGCTCTCCCCAAAACGCATCTTTACTGTTAGGAGCACAGGCATGGCTGGAAATACCTTCGGCTCTCTTTTCCGGATCACCACCTGGGGTGAATCCCATGGCACCGCGGTGGGCGCCACCGTGGACGGCTGCCCACCCGGCATCCCCCTTTCCCGGGAGGACATTCAGCAGGAGCTGGAACGGCGGCGGCCCGGCAAGGGAGGGCCTGCCGCCAGCCCCCGCAAGGAGCCGGACCAGGTGGAGATCCTCTCGGGAATTTTTGAAGGAAAAACCACCGGCACCCCCATCTCGATGGCGGTTTTCAACAAGGATGCCCACAGCAAATCCTATGAGCACCTGCAGGATATCTTCCGGCCCGGCCATGGCGACATCACCTATCTGAAAAAGTACGGAATTCGCGATCACCGGGGCGGCGGCCGCGCCTCGGCCCGGGAGACCGTGGGCCGGGTGGCGGCGGGCGCGGTGGCGAAAAAGCTGCTCGGCCTGCACGGCATCTCGGTGACCGCCTACACCGTGGCCCTGGGCAAGGTCAGGGTCGGCAAGCGCTACCTGGAGGATATCGGGGAAAACGCCTTCTTCTGTCCGGACAACGAGGTGGCGGCGGAGATGCTCGCCCATGTGGAGGAGGTGCGGATGCAGGGCGACACCCTGGGCGGGGTGGTGGAGATCCTGGCCCAGGGCTGCCCGGCGGGACTTGGCGAGCCGGTTTTTGAGAAGCTCGACGCCTCCCTGGCCTTTGCCCTGATGTCCATCGGCGCGGTGAAGGGCGTGGAGATCGGCGCCGGTTTTGGCGCCGCCGCCCTGCTCGGTTCGGAAAACAACGACACCATCACCCCGGAGGGCTTTGCCAGCAACAACAGCGGCGGCATCCTGGCCGGCATCTCCAACGGCGACGCCATCGTGGCCCGGGTGGCGGTAAAGCCCATCCCCTCCATCGGCAGGGAGCAGCAGACCGTCAATCTGGCCAACGAGCCGGTGACGATCAAGATCGGCGGCCGCCATGACATCTCGGCCATTCCCCGGATCATCCCGGTCTGCGAGGCCATGGTCGCCCTGACCCTGGCCGATCACCTTCTCAGGCAGAAGGCCATCGAGTAAGCTCCGCCTCGGGGGGCCTCAGCCCTGGCTCAGCGCCTTGCGGATCGTCACGGCGAAATCGGCCATGATTACCGGCTTCATGATGAATTCGCGGATGCCCAGGGCCTTGGCCTCCTCGGCGCTGATGAGCTGACTGAAGCCGGTGCACATGACGATGGGGATCCCCGGCCGGATGGCCAGGGCGGCCTTGGCCAGCTCGATGCCGGTCAGTCTGGGCATGGTGATGTCGGTGATGATGAGGTCATAGGCCGTCGGGTTCTCCCGAAAGGCGGCCAGGGCCCTTTCGCTTTCCATAAATGCCTGCACCGCATAGCCCAGGCGTCCCAGCAGTTTTTCTTCCATCCCGAGGATCACTTCGTCATCGTCGATGAGCAGCACCCGTTCCGAGCCGTGGGGCAGGTGGGCGACCTCGGGCTTCTGTTCCGCCAGCTCGGCATCCTCTATGGCCGGAAAGAAAATGCTGAAGGCGGCGCCTTTGCCCGGCGCGCTTTCCAGTCTGATTTCGCCATGGAGGTTGGTGACGATGCCCTGCACGATGGCCAGCCCGAGGCCGGTCCCTTCGCCCTTCTCCTTGGTGGTGAAATAGGGCTCGAAAATCCGTTCCTGGAGTTTGGGGTCAATGCCGGGGCCGGTGTCCCGCACTTCAAGGCGGAGATAGCGGCCGGGCCGCATGCCGATTTTCCGTGCCACCTCCTCCGCAGAGCGCTCGATCTCGCGGAGCGAGATCGAAAGGGTGCCGCCGGTTTCGCGCATGGCGTGGTAGGCGTTGGTGCAGAGATTCATGACCACCTGATGGATCTGGACCGGGTCGGCAAGAACCGAAGCGCACTCGGAGTCGATCTCCTGGTTGAGCTCGATGGTGCTGGGGATCGAGGCGCGCAGCAGCTTGAGCGCCTCCTTGATCACGTACTGCAGCTTTAGCGGCATGAGCTTCTGTTCACGCTGGCGGCTGAAGGTGAGGATGTGCTTGATGAGCTCCTTGGCCCGGTTCGCGGCGGTGATGACTTCGGCAATATCCTTGCTCACCGGATTCTCCGGCGGCAGGCTTTCCAGGGCCAGTTCCGAATAGCCGAGGATGGGGGTGAGGATATTGTTGAAATCATGGGCGATCCCGCCGGCCAGGGTCCCCAGGGCCTCGATTTTCTGGGCCTGTCGGAGCTGGGCCTCCAGGGCGGCTTTTTCTTCCAAGATCTGCCGGGAGCTGCTCAGGTCGTGCAGGCTCATCAGGATGCTCATCGGCTGGCCATCCCGATCGCGCACCACCTTGACCGAGATTTCCAGAGGCCTGCCGGCCGGGTTGTCCGGGTGGTCCGCCTCCATGGTGATCAGGGTGTTTTTCAGGGCTTCCTGGGCCCGGCAGACCGGACAGGGTGTTTTCTCCCCTTCCGGGTGGACAATCTCGCTGATGTGGCGCCCCACCGCTGAGGCGGGGCTGCTGCCGGTCATGCGGTAAAATGCCTCGTTGGCCCGGAGAAGACGTCGGTCAAGGCCAAGCAGGTAGGCGGCATCGTCGGAGGCATTCATGGCTGCGGCCCATTCGGCCTCGGCCTGGGCGGCGGCCTTTTCCGCTTTTTTCCGATCCGTGATGTCCTCGGAGATGCCGAGCAGGTAGGCGGGTTCGCCCTGCTCGTTGAGGAGGGGGATTTTTTTCGTATGGAGGAGGCGCTCGCCTTTCTTCCTGGTCTGGACCCTCTCTTCCGGGATGTCGACGACCTTGCGGCCGGTAAGGGCTTGCCTGTCCCTGGCCGTGAAGCCATCCGCCTCCTCGGCCGGAAAGAGATCATAGTCGTTCTTGCCGAGCATGCTCTCCCGGGGGTGGCCGAGCAGCTCCTCTCCGGCCCGGTTGAAGCGGACGAAGCGGAGAGTCCTCGCCTCCTTGACAAAGATCATGTCCGGAATATTTTCGACCACGGAGGCCAGAAAGGTCTCGCTTTCCCGCAGCGCCTTTTCCGCTTCCCGCCGCTCCCGGATCTCTGCGGTGAGGCTCTGTTCGCTGGCGATGAGATTCTCATAGGGCCTGGCGATGGCGGAAATGAAGATGCCCCGGTAGAAGAGGAGGCCGGCGATGATCTTGTAGAGATGGCCGAGGACGTTGTGGATGTCGAAGGCGCTCTGGTAGGCGACAAAGGCCAGCTCCCCGAAGGCGCTGAAGAGAAGCGCCGCGATAAAGAAAAAGAGCAGGCGTTCGCCGCTTTTGTGCAGGCGGTGCCAGTAGGCAAGGGCCGCGGCCAGGAAGAGGGCGATGCACAGGTATTCGGCGCCCTTTTTGAAGGGGGTCAGGCCGCTGCCCTCGACAAAGGTCGTCGGCAGCCAGGTGGGGAAAAAGATGGCGGCGACGGCAACATAGGCGGAAAAGGAGAGGGCGATGCAGAGCAGGAAGGGCTTGCTGAGCCAGAAGCTGCGTGTTTCCCGATAGACAAAGGCGCTGGCCAGGAAGGCGAGGCTGGCGAAGAGGCGGCCCGCTATCCAGAACTGGGTCGATTTGTTGGGGGAGTTGGGGGTGAAGAAGTCGGGCATGCCGGCGTAGCTCATGGTGTGCAGGAAGTCGACAAGGCCTATGGCCAGGAAGGCGCCGCTCAGGAAGAGGGCATGGGCGTCGCGGGACTGGCCATAGGCATACCAGCCCACCCCGAAGATGGAGAGTGAAACCATGATGCTGAAGAATTCTGCCACATTGTGAAAGATCAGGTAGTGGCGGATCTCCATGGTCAGGTGGCCGAGGGCCGGGATGAGCCGGTCCAGGAAAAAGGGGAGACTGGCGAGGCCAAGAAGGAGCAGGGGCAGAACGGCTGGCGAGGCGAGGGGATGTTCTTTGTGGAGGTGTGCCATCATGACCTGCCCTGCGGGAGTTCTTGGCTGAAGGCGGTGTGCTGGGGCGGCACCGGCCTTGAATGGGCTCACTTCTCCTTATATGTCGAAACCCGGGGGCGGGGCAATGGTTTTTCCTCGTTGCGGAGGGAGAGGCGTCTGTAATAGTATGGATTCCGTACTGAGTGCCGGCGGCGGCCTGAGCGGCATTTGCCCCGGCGGGGGGCTGCTCCCCTGCCTGCCCGAAAATTCCAGCGAGACAAGAGTAATGATGAGTGCAAAAAACAAGCAGGAGCCCGCGCTCCGAAACATCTGGATGCTGAGCCGCGAGTATGACGGCCTGGCCGGCGCCGGCGGGGTCAAGGACGTCGCCCGCCAGCTGGCCGAGGCCCTTTGCCGCTCCGGGCGCAAGGTCAGCGTGGTGCTCCCCCTTTACGGCTTCATGGACCCGCAGCAGCTCGGTTTTTCTCTCCTGCCGCTCTCCTTCGAGGTGGACATGGATTATGTCGGCGAGGCCCGGCGGGAGTATGTGCGCGTCTTTGCCCGCAAGGAAAGGGCTGCGGCCCGCTCCGGCGGCTCCCTCACCCTCTATCTCGTCGACGCGGCCCGTTATCTGGAGAAAAAGGGCGTCTACACCTACACCGCCGAGGAAGAGGCCGCAAACCCCTTCCAGGCCCAGGGCTCCGGCCACTATGATTATTTCGCCATGAACGTCCTCCTGCAGAAGGCGGCGGCCGCCCTGATCATCCGGCTGGGCGAGCGCCCGGACATCATCCACTGCCACGATGGCCATACCGCCATCCTGCCGGCCATGGTGCGGGAGACGGAAGGCTACCGTCACTACTTCGCCAGGAGCGGCTGCGTGGTGACCATCCACAACGCCGGCATCGGCTACCACCAGGAGGTGGGGGATCTGCCCTTTGCCAAGGCGATCACCGGGCTGCCCGCCAAGTTGATCGACAACAATCTCCTGGACGGCAAATTCGACCCCTTTCTGGTTTCCTCCCCCTACGCGGCCATGAACGCGGTGAGCGAAAACTATGCCCGGGAGCTGCGGGAGAGCGACGACGACGCGCTCACCGGCTGGCTCGGCCACCGGCTCCTCGCCCGCGGCGTCACCCTCCGGGGGGTGACCAACGGCATCAACCCGGCGGACTTCGATCCGACCCGGCCCAAGGCCCTTGGCCTTGCCGCCGCCTTTTCGCCCGCCACCGGCGACCTGGCCGGCAAAAGGAAATGCCGGCAGAGCCTGCTTGCCGACCTGGCCCGGCAGAAATACACCACGGTCCGGCAGATCGGCAGCCTGGAGGAGGCACCGGAGCTGCCGCTCTTCACCTTTGTCGGCCGTTTTTCCTCCCAGAAGGGGGTGGACAAGCTGCTCGGCGCCCTGGAAACCCTGTTGCCCCTGGACCAGAATTTCCAGACCCTGATCCAGGGCACCGGCAGCAAGGAGATCGAGGAGGCCCTGACCAGCCTGGCCGGCTCTCCCAGAAACAAAGGGCGGATCTGCCTGTTGCGCGGCTATGATCAACAGCTTGCCACCCGCATCTATGCGGCGGGCGATTTCTTCCTGATTCCGTCCCGCTACGAGCCCTGCGGCCTCACCGACTACATCGCCCAGCTCTTCGGCAACCTGCCCATCGTTCACCACGTCGGCGGTCTGGTCAAGGTGGTGGACGGCTGCACCGGCTTCGCCTACAAGGAGCACAAATCCGCCGCCCTGATGGGCGCCATGCAGAAGGCCATGCAGACCTTCCGCGAGCAGCCGGAGAAGATCCGGGAGATGCAGCAGGCGGCGGTAAGGCTGATCAGCGAGAGCTACACCTGGGATAAAGTGCTTTCCCGCTATTTAGGGCTTTATCAAGAGGCGCTCGGCCAGCTACAATGACGCCATGACGCATTCCTCGGCAGGGGCAGAAGCGGGCGGGCGCAACGACTGGTTTGAGGAGCGGCGCAGCTTTTTTCTCAAGAACATGCTCAAGGGCTTTTATAAGACCTTCTGCGGCTTCCGCCTGCTCTACGAGCATTATACCGTAAGTCGGGCGGTCTCCTTTGCCGAGATCGACCAGCTGGTGGGCACCGAGAGCCGCAAGGGTCGCCTCTGGGAGCTCAAGGACCGCTGCCACCGGCTTTGGCGCGACGCCGACCCGCAGGCGGAGCTCAACGGCTGCCTGCTCGACTGGGTCATGGGCTCGATTTTCCATGAAGCGATGAAGCTCAAGGAAAACAGCTATATGCTGGAGTACTACGCGCCGCTTGCCGAGGCCATGGGAGTGCGGGACAGCCCCGCCGGCAAGTTCTGCGGGGGGGAGTGCCAGCGCCTCCGGGAGCGGGCCAGGGCCGAAATCGCCCAGCAGATGGAAAACCTGGGCTTCATGTTCGGCCGGGCCAACTATCTTTTGCGCGTCATGTTGCCCGCCCAGGCCGGCAATCCTCTTCTGCTCCGTTATCTGCTGGAGGATCCGGAGCTGCCTCGGGCGCTCTGGTCCGAGGAACTGGAGGAGATCCTGGCCGATATGTTTCCGCAAGGGCCGGAGTACGGCTTCTGTGCCGCCGCCCGCAGCTATCAGGAGGGTGACTGGTATGCCAGGGCCCATGACGCTTACTGCCGGGCGCTGGCCATCAACCCGGCCTGCCATGAGGCCAGGCAGCAGGCCTGCCGCATGCAGGCCCTGGCCAGAACAGAGGCAGGGCTGAGAAAAAGCAGGGAGAGGCTTTGCGAATAAAAATTCCCTTTCGATTCAACCCCGAACAAGGAGGAAGCAATGGCGATACGGATAGGAATCAACGGTTTTGGCCGCATCGGGCGCAACATCTTCCGGGCCCTGGACAAGGATCCGCTCTTTGGGGATATCGAAGTGGTCGCCGTCAACGACCTGAGCAGCAACGCCGTCCTGGCCCACCTCCTCAAATATGATTCGGTGATGGGCGTCTACGGGAAAAACGTGCTGGCCAGCGAGGAGGGGCTCGGCGTCGACGGCAAGGCGGTGCGGATTTTCAACCATCGCAACCCCGCCGACATCCCCTGGGGCGACCTGGGTGTCGATTACGTCGTCGAGTCCACCGGCCTTTTCACCGATTCGGAAAAGGCCTCCCTGCACCTGGAGGCGGGCGCCAGAAAGGTGGTAATCTCGGCACCGGCCAAGGGCAAGGTCAAGACCATTGTCATGGGCGTCAATGAGGACGAGTACGACCCCACGGAGGACCACATCCTTTCCAACGCCTCCTGCACCACCAATTGCCTC
>DDXK01000082.1 GCA_002347185.1 Desulfobulbaceae bacterium UBA2262
CGACATGGGGCTGGGCAAGACCGTGCAGGCCCTGGCCCTGATCCTGGATCGCGCCGGCCAGGGGCCGACCCTGGTGGTGGCCCCCACCTCGGTCTGCCCCAACTGGCAGGAGGAGGCGAAGCGCTTCGCCCCCACCCTCAACGTGCTCATCTTCGGAGGCCGCTCCCGGCGGGAGCAGGTGAAGGAGTTGAAGCCCTTCGATGTCCTGGTTGTGAGCTACGGCCTCCTCCAGCAGGAAACAGACCTCCTGACCGGCAGGAACTGGCAGACCATCATCCTCGACGAGGCGCAGGCCATCAAAAACTTCATCACCAAGCGCTCCCGGGCGGCCATGCGGCTGAAGGGCGAGTTCAGGATGATCACCACCGGCACCCCCATCGAGAACCATCTCCCCGAGCTCTGGACCCTTTTCCAGTTCATCAATCCCGGGCTCCTCGGCTCGCTCAACCAGTTCAACCAGCGTTTCGCCCTCCCCATCGAACGCCACAACGACGGCGAGGCAAAGCGGCGCCTGAAGCGGCTGATCAGCCCCTTCATCCTCCGCCGCCTGAAGGCGCAGGTTCTGGAGGAGCTGCCCGCACGCACCGAAATCCTGCTCCAGGTGGAGATGGAGGAAAAGGAGGCGGCCTTTTATGCCGCCCTTCGCCAGCAGGCCCTGGAAAGGCTCCAGGAGGGCCGTGGCCCGCAGGGCCACCGCTCCCTGCAGATTCTCGCTGAAATCATGCGTCTGCGCAGGGCGTGCTGCAATCCCCGCCTCATTGTTGCCGACAGCTCCATTCCCAGCGCCAAGCTGGACCTCTTCACCAAGCTCGTCTCGGAACTGCGCGAAAACGGCCACAAGGCCCTGGTCTTCAGCCAGTTTGTCGACCACCTCGCCCTCATCCGCGCCCACCTCGACCAGGCCGGCTTTTCCTACCAGTACCTGGACGGCAACACCCCGAGCAGGGAACGGCAGCAACAGGTGCAGGACTTTCAGGCCGGTCGGGGCGACCTCTTTCTCATCAGCCTCAAGGCGGGGGGGCTGGGTCTCAACCTGACCGCGGCCGACTACGTGATCCACATGGATCCCTGGTGGAACCCGGCCGTGGAGGATCAGGCCTCGGACCGGGCGCACCGCATCGGCCAACAGCACCCGGTGACCATCTACCGATTGGTGGTGAAAAACACCATCGAGGAAAAGATCGTCCAGCTCCACCAGGAAAAAAGGGATCTGGCGGAAAGCCTGCTCGAAGGCAGCGACGTGATCCGGGCCGTAAACGCAAACGACCTGCTGCGCCTGCTGCGGGAGAGCTGAAGCCGCGTCAGGGGTCCCCTCTCCTGCCCCCCTCGCCATGCCAATGAATTCCCGACACTTTTTACATATTGCCGAAAACAGGACGCCGCGTTATAGATACCCTGTCTTTCGAAAGCGAGGGAGGATGACCGCCATGCACTGCTGGGATTTCAACAAGTGCGGTGAACAAAAAAAAGTGTGTCCGGCCTTTCCGGGCTCCGGTAAAAACTGCGCCCTGGTCGCCGGAACCATCGGCTCGGGAGAGCCCCTTTTCGTCTTTGCCCGGAAGAAGAAGCGCTGTTGCCGCTGCGCCTTCTTCAAGAGCGAGCATTACGCCGAAGAGTACCCAGACGATGTCGTCCATGATCCCTTCTGAACCGCCCTCCAGCTGCCGGCACCGCCATTGCGGTAAGGGGGAGGCGTGAATTCCCTGCTCCTCGGTGGAGGCTGCGTTCTTATTTACCTGGCCGCCTACCACACCTACGGCCGCTATCTCTCGCGAAGGCTCTTTCGCCTGAACGACGCCCGCCAGACCCCGGCCCACGCCCTGCGGGACGGAGTCGATTTCATCCCCACCGGCAAGGACGTGCTTTTCGGCCATCACTTCACCTCCATCGCCGGCACCGGCCCCATTGTCGGCCCGGCAATCGGCGTGATCTGGGGCTGGCTGCCCGCCCTGCTCTGGGTGCTCCTCGGGCCGATTTTCATCGGCGCGGTGCATGACCTGGGCGCCCTGGTCATTTCCATCCGGCATGAGGGCAAATCCATCGCCGAGGTGATCGGCAGAACCATCTCGCCCAGGGTGCGCCACCTCTTTTTCGCCGTGATCTTCTTCGAGCTCTGGGTGGTGATCGCCATCTTCGCCCTGATCATCGCCCTGCTCTTCACCATGTACCCCCACGCCGTGCTGGCGGTCTGGATCGAGGTTCCCATTGCCCTGGCGGTCGGCTTCCTGGTCCGCCGGGAAAAAAGGCTGCTTCTCCCCCTCTCCGTTGCCGGCGTCGCCCTGATGTATCTGTCGGTCTGGCTCGGCAGCCACCTGCCCCTCGCCATGCCGGCGCTGCCGGGTCTCGGCCCGGTACCGCTCTGGATGCTGCTCCTCTTCGCCTATGCGGCAACAGCCTCCATCCTGCCGGTGGATCTCCTTCTCCAGCCCCGCGACTATCTCAATTCCCACCAGCTCCTCATCGCCATGGGCCTCCTGGCCCTCGGCATCTGCCTCGCCCAGCCGCCCATGACCGCGCCCGCCTATGTGCCAGCGCCCAGCGGCGCCCCCTCCCTCTGGCCCTTCCTCTTTGTCATCATCGCCTGCGGAGCGGTTTCCGGCTTTCATTCCGTGGTCAGCTCCGGCACCAGCTCGAAGCAGCTGGCCAGGGAAACGGACGCCCTCTTCGTCGGCTACGGTTCCATGCTGGTCGAAGGCGGCCTCGCCGTCCTGGTCATCATCGCCTGCACGGCCGGCCTGGGCATGGGTGTGGTCAAGGATGGCGCCCTCCTCTCCGGCCTGGCCGCCTACAACAGCCACTACGCCGACTGGACAAGCGCCCAGGGGCTCGGCGCCAATCTCTCCGCCTTCATCGAAGGCGCGGCCAACATCATCAGCGCTCTGGGCCTGCCGCGCAGCCTGGCCGTCGCCACCATGGGGGTATTCATCGTCTCCTTCGCCGCCACCACCCTGGACAGCGCCGCCCGCATCCAGCGTTACGTGGTCGCCGAACTGGCGGAAAGCTGCAAGCTCCACGCCCTGGGCGCACGGATTCCCGCCACCGTCATCGCGGTGGGCAGCGCCATGGCTCTGGCCTTTTATTCCGGCGACGGCAAGGGCGCCATGGCGCTCTGGCCCATCTTCGGCGGCATCAACCAGCTGCTGGCTGGCCTCGCCCTTCTGGCCATCACCGCCTATCTGGCACACAGCAGGCGACCGCTCTGGTTTACCTTTCCCCCTCTTTGCTTCATGGTCGCCATCACCTCCTGGGCCATGCTGGGCAACATCAGCGAACAGCTCTCAGAAAAAAATCACTTCCTCGCCGCCCTCAGCGGCCTGATCCTCTCCCTGCAGATCCTGGTTCTTGCCGAGTCACTGCTGGTGCTGCGGAAACGCTCTCTCCGCACAGCCCGCCCCGTGGAGGCTGCCGGGACAGAGCTGATTGCGGCGCCGCTCAGCGAAGAGTAACTTGATCATGGCGCAGGCCCCCTCTCTCCAGGATTCGCTGCTCGCCTGGTTTTCCGAGCACGGACGCAACCTGCCCTGGCGGCGGGAATATCAGCCCTACCACGTCTGGCTTTCGGAGATCATGCTCCAGCAGACGCAGATGGAACGGGTACTTGCCTACTTTCCGCGCTGGCTTGCCGCCTTTCCCGACCTCGCCAGCCTGGCGCAAGCGGAGGAGCAGGAGGTTCTGCGGCTCTGGGAGGGCCTCGGCTACTATTCCCGGGCCCGCAATCTCCACCAGACCGCGCGCATCCTCCATCGCCACCATAACAGCACCCTGCCGGCGGATCACGCGGCGCTGCTCAAGCTGCCGGGCATTGGCCGCTATACCGCCGGCGCCATCATGAGCCTCGCCTTCAACCTCCCCTGCCCCATTGTCGACGCCAACGTGGAACGCCTCTTTGCCCGGCTCTTCAATCTGGCTGAACCGGTCAAGGCAAAGAGCAGCCAGGCCTTCATCTGGGGCAAGGCCGAAGAACTGATCCCCCCCGGCAAGGCCAGGCTCTTCAACCAGAGCCTCATGGAGCTCGGCGCCCTGGTCTGCCAGCCCCGCGCCCCGAAATGCGCAGCCTGCCCGCTCCGACTCCACTGCGCCGCCCTCGCCCGTGGCCTGGTCGCGCAACGGCCGGTGGCGGGCAAGGCCAGGGAAACCATTGCCATCCGCATGGTCACCGGCGTCCTTTCCCACCGGGGCAGAATCTTCATCCAGAAACGGCTGGCAAACGATGTCTGGCCGAACCTCTGGGAGTTTCCCGGCGGCGTCATCGAGGGGGACGAAACGCCGGAAGAGGCCCTGCGACGGGAATACCTCGAAGAAACAGGCTTCGCCATCCACAGGCCGGAAAAGCTTCTCGACCTGAAGCACAGCTATACCAGATACCGCGTCACTCTCCACTGCTACGCCTGCCGGCTTGCCGGCAGCGCTACCCGGCCGCGGCTTGCCGCGGCGCAGGAATACCGCTGGGTCACTCCCGGTGAACTCGGCCACTTCGCCTTTCCCGCCCCGCACCGCCGCCTGATTGACCGCCTCGGCGCCGGTCTTGCCCAATGAGGTCGGGACGCCTTTACATCGCTTGCGCCCTTTGCTAGATTGACACACAAGGGCTTTCCTGCGGCCAGAAAAGCGGCCGCGCCACATCCCGCCAGCAAGGAATTACCATGGACAAAAGGCTGATCCGACTGCTGACCTATCTGACCATTGTCATCGCCATGGCCAACATCGGCCCCCTGGTGGACTTGTACTTCCATCCGGAAATTCCCTATCTCGACCCTGGCCACATCCTGATGGGCGGCCTCACCTCGGCAATCACGGTGATCCTGCTCTGCCTGCTCATCTCCTATGCCAACCGCATGACCAGGATCGCCAGCGAACTGCAGCAGCTCAACCAGGCGCTTCGGGAGCAGACCATCAAGGACAGCCTGACCGGCCTTTACAACCACCGCCACTTTCAGGAGATGCTCCGCCACGAATTCCTCCTGAGCCAGCGCCACGGCACGGAACTCTCCTGCATGATGCTCGACCTGGACAACTTCAAGGAGGTC
>DDXK01000076.1:0-5234 GCA_002347185.1 Desulfobulbaceae bacterium UBA2262
CACCTGGTGACGGTCAACGACTACTTGGCCCGGCGCGACAGCCAGTGGATGGGCCAGATCTTCAGGTTCCTGGGCCTGACCGTCGGCTGCCTGGACGACACCGAGCCCGGCACGCCGGAGCGGCGGGCCATGTACCAGTGCGACGTCGTCTACGGCACCAACAACGAGTTCGGCTTCGACTATCTGCGCGACAACATGAAGTTCGACCTGGGCGATTTCTGCCAGCGCCAGTTCAACTACGCCATTGTCGACGAGGTGGATTCCATCCTCATCGACGAGGCGCGGACCCCCCTGATCATCTCGGGGCCGGCCGAGATGTCAACCGAGCTTTACGTCAAGGTGAACCGGATCATCCCCGCCTTCAAGAAGGACGAGCACTATGCCCTGGACGAAAAATCCCGCTCCGTCTCCCTCACCGAAGAGGGCGTGGCCCTGGGCGAGAAGCTGCTCGACGTCGACAACCTCTATGACCCGCGCAACATCGAGTGGCTGCACCATCTGAACCAGGCGCTCAAGGCCAACATCCTTTTCAGCCGCGATGTCGATTACCTGGTGCAGGACGGCCAGGTGGTCATCGTCGACGAGTTCACCGGCCGGGCCATGCCGGGGCGGCGCTTCAGCGACGGCCTCCATCAGGCTCTGGAGGCCAAGGAGGGGGTCAAGGTCGAGCGCGAGAACCAGACCCTGGCCTCCATCACCTTCCAGAATTATTTCCGCATGTACGCCAAGCTCGCCGGCATGACCGGCACCGCGGACACCGAGGCGGCCGAGTTCAAGAAGATCTACAACCTCGACGTGGTGGTGATCCCCACCCACAACACCATGATCCGCAAGGATTATGCCGACGTGATCTACAAGAACGCCAAGGCCAAGGAGCGCGCCATCGTCCGCGAGATCAAGGAGCTGCACAAGAAGGGGCAGCCGGTGCTGGTGGGTACCATCAGCATCGATTTTTCCGAGAAGATTTCCGCCCTGCTCAAGAAGGAGGGCGTGCCGCATTCCGTGCTCAACGCCAAGCAGCATGCCAGGGAGGCGGAGATTGTCGCCGAGGCGGGCCAGAAGGGCAGGGTGACCATCGCCACCAACATGGCCGGTCGCGGCACCGATATCAAGCTGGGCGAAGGCGTTGCCGAGCTGGGCGGCCTGCACATCCTCGGCACCAGCCGGCACGAGAGCCGGCGCATCGACAATCAGCTGCGCGGCCGCGCCGGCCGTCAGGGCGACCCCGGTTCCTCCCGCTTCTATCTCTCCCTGGAGGACGACCTGTTGCGCATCTTCGGCTCCGACCGCATCTCCGGCCTCATGGACAAGCTGGGCATGGAGGAGGACGAGCCCATCGAGCATACCATGATCAGCAGGGCCATCGAGAACGCCCAGCGCAAGGTCGAAGGCCACAACTTCGATATCCGCAAGCACCTGCTCGAATACGACGACGTGATGAACAAGCAGCGCGAGGTGATCTACCGGCAGCGCCGCGAGGTCCTGGCCAGCGAGGACGTGCACGAGGTGATCGCCGACATGCTCCCCGACCTGGCCGGGATGCTGGCCGGTGAATTCTGCGAGGAGAAGATTCCCTCGGAGGATTGGGACTGGCAGGGGCTTTCTGAGCGGATGCAGGCCATGCTTGGCTTCGCGACGTCCTGGCCCGAGGAGGAACGGCGGGAGCTGACCATCGAGAGTCTCGCCGACCTGATCCTGGCCGCCCTGCGGGAACGCTATGCCCGGCGCGAGGAGGAGATGGGTGCCCGGAACCTGCGGCATCTGGAGCGGGTGGTGCTTCTGCAGATCGTGGACAGCCACTGGAAGGAGCATCTGCTCAACATGGATCACCTCAAGGAAGGCATCGGCCTCAGGGGCTACGGACAGAAGAACCCCCTCAACGAGTACAAGAAGGAAGGGTTCGACATGTTCATGGAGATGATCGAAGCGGTGAAGACGCAGACCCTCAGCGTCCTCTTCCGGCTCCAGCTGGTCCGGGAGGAGGAGGTTGCCGAAATCGAGCGCGAGCGGCGCACCCAGCGGCAGCCCATGCAGATGAACCATGGCGGCGCGGAGGAGACGGCGGGAACGGTGAGTCGCGAGGGCGACAAGGTCGGCCGCAACACGGCCTGCCCCTGCGGCAGCGGCATGAAGTACAAGCGCTGTTGCGGAGCCGGGCGCGTTTGAGAGGGAAGAAGCCCGGATTTCCGGCCGGGGGCGACGGAGAGGTGAGGCGATGAACGACAGCGAATTTCAGGTGCAGGGGTTTCGGGCGGCCGCGGTCAAGTCGGGGATCCGCGGCAAGGACCGGCTCGATCTCGGTCTTATCGTCAGCGACAGGCCCGCGGCCGTGGCCGGGGTCTTCACCACCAGCCTGGTGAAGGCGGCCCCGGTGCTCCTCGACCAGGCCCGCTGCAAAGGCGGCCGGGCCCAGGCCATCCTGGTCAACTCCGGCATCGCCAACGCCTGCACCGGCGAGGAAGGCATGCGTCTGGCCCGGCTCACCACGGCCATGGCCGCCGACGCCCTCAATATCTCCGAGGAGCTGGTGCAGGTCTGCTCCACCGGCATCATCGGCCAGCAGCTGGAGCTGGCCTGCTTCCAGCGCGGCATCCCCAAGGCGGCGCAAAGCCTGCGCGCAGACGGCCTCGACGAGGTGGCGCGGGCGATCATGACCACCGACACGGTGAAGAAGACCGCCGTGCGCACCGCCCTCGTCGACGGCAAGCCGGTGCGGCTCGCCGGCATGGCCAAGGGCGCCGGCATGATCATGCCCAATATGGCCACCATGCTGGCTTTCATCCTCACCGACGCCAAAATTTCCCCTGACCTGCTGCAGCGGTTGCTGAAAAAGAGCGTGGCCGCCACCTTCAACGCCATCACCGTGGACGGCGACACCAGCACCAACGACACTGTGCTGCTCCTGGCCAACGGCATGGCCGAGCATCCGCCCCTTGCCGAGGAGCGGCCCGAGGCGCTCGCCGCCTTTGCCGCAGCGCTGACCGATCTTTGCCGGGAACTGGCCCTGATGATCGTCCGGGACGGCGAGGGCGCCACCAAGCTGGTGACCGTGCGGGTGCGGGGCGCGCGCAGCGAGGCGGAGGCGGACCGGGCCGCCCGCGCCGTGGCCAACTCCAACCTGGTCAAGACCGCCTTTTTTGGCGAGGATGCCAACTGGGGGCGGATCATCGCCGCCCTGGGGCGTTCCGGCGCCATTTTTGAACAGAGCCGGGTGGACATCGCCTTCGACGGGGTGTTCATGGTGCGCTCCGGCCTCGGCCAGGGGGCCGAGGCGGAGAAGGAGGCCACCGCCGTCCTCAGGAAGCGGGAGTTTGCCGTGACCATCGACCTGCATGCGGGCGAAGGGGAAAAGGAGATCCACACCTGCGATTTTTCCCTCGACTACGTGAAGATCAACGCCGATTACCGGTCGTAATCCTGGCAGACTCCTTGGCGTGCGGCCAAGGCTCGGGGGTGGCATGCGGCGGAAAGCCCTTTTTCTCTTCCTCCTGGCCCTGGTGGTGGGCATCGGCCTGCTCCACCTCTTCACCCCCGGCCATCTTCTCCTCTACCACAACACCTATCGCCGGCTCAGCTACTTTCCCATCGTTCTCGGCGGCCTCTGGTTCGGCCTGCGCGGCGGGCTCGCCATCGCCTTCCTTTCCTCCATCGCCTTCATCCCCCACCTTCTCCTCTACCTGGGACAGGGCGTCCAGGCCTATCTGAGCGAGCTGGCCGAGATCCTCCTCTATCTGGCCGCCGGCGCCCTGGTCGGGATGATTTCCGGCCGGCAGGCGAGGCTCAGGGAAAGGTACCGGCAGCTCTCCGAAAAATTGCAGGCCTCCTATGCAAGGCTGCATGCGGAAACCGGGCAGCTCATTGAGGCGGAGGCCCAGCTGGCGGCGGCGCAGAAATTTTCCGCCCTCGGGCGCCTCTCCGCCTCCCTGGCCCATGAAATCAAGAATCCCCTGGGCTCGATCCGGGGCAGCGCGGAGATCCTGGCGGATGACATTCCTGCCGGCCACCCGAAGCGGGAATTCGTCGATATCCTCCTCAAGGAGACGGCACGGCTGCACCACACCGTGGACGACATTCTTCGTTATTCCCGGGGGCAGGGCCCGGAAAAGCAGGAAGAGCTGGAGCCGCTCTCCGCGGTGCTCGACCATGTCTGCGCCCTGCTCGAGCGGGAGCTGCAGAAAAAAAGGGTGACGGTGCTCCGGCGGAGCGCCCCGGAGGGAGAGGCTTTTCCGGTGGCGGCGGGGCGAATTTCCCAGGTGCTGCTCAATCTGCTGCTCAACGCCATCGACGCCGTTGCCGAGGGAGGGCGGATCTGGATCACGGCGCGGGCGGCGGAGGGTGGCTGCGCCGTGCTGGTCTGCGACGATGGTCCCGGGGTTGCCGATTCCGACAAGGAGCGGATCTTTGCGCCCTTTTATTCGGGCAAGGCCGACGGCACCGGCCTGGGGCTGCTGATCAGTCGGAAAATCGCGGAAAGCTGCGGCGGCAGGCTGAGCGTGTCCGACCGCGAGGGCGGTGGGGCCTGCTTCACCCTTGCCTTGCCCGCGATAAACGGAAGCCTCCCCGGAGGGGCCGGGGAAAAGGAGGGGCGAGGCAATGCGAGCGCGTATCCTGCTGATCGATGACGATGCCAGCCTGCGGCGGGTTTGCGAATACAACCTGGAGCGGGCGGGCTTCACCGTGCGCGGCGCGGCTTCCGGCCGGGAGGGGCTGCGCCTCTTCCGGGAGGAGGGGCCCGACCTGGTGATCACCGACGTGCAGCTCGGCGACATGAACGGCCTGGAAATCCTGGCCGCGGTGAAGGAGGCGGCGCCGGCCACCCCGGTGCTCGTTGTCACCGCCTTCGGCTCCATCGAGCTGGCGGTGCGCGCCATGCAGGAGGGTGCCTTCACCTTTCTCGCCAAGCCCTTCGACCGCGAGGCCCTCCGCCTTTCCTGCGTCAAGGCCCTGGAGCTGCGGCTGCTCCGCGAGCAGAACGAGCAGCTGGCCGGGGAGGTGAACCGGCTCACCGGGGTAGAGGGCATGGAAACGGCCAATTCCGCCATGGCCGAATTGCTGGGCACGGCGCTGCGCGCCGCCAACAGCGAGGCCACCGTGTTGATCGGCGGCGAATCCGGCACCGGCAAGGAGGTGCTGGCCAGGCTCATCCACCGGCACAGCCCCCGCCGGCAAGGCCCGATGGTGGCGGTCAACTGCGCGGCCATCCCGGAAAACCTGCTGGAGAGCGAACTCTTCGG
>DDXK01000076.1:5346-6638 GCA_002347185.1 Desulfobulbaceae bacterium UBA2262
GGGAGGATCTCTACTACCGGCTGGGGGTCATCCTCCTCGCCCTGCCGCCCCTGCGCGAACGGCGCGAAGATATCCCGGCCCTGGTCGCCCATTTTCTGAGAAAGCTGCAGGCCCCGGCCGGGGTGCGTTTTTCCGCCGAGGCCCTGGCCGCGCTGCGCGCCCATTCCTGGCCCGGCAACATCCGCGAACTGAGAAACGTGATGGAGCGGGCCATCATCCTGTGCGATGGCGACGAGATTCGCCCGCAATACCTCCCTGCGGAGATTGCCGCCTGCCAGCCGCTGACCGAGATTTCGGCCAATGATGACGAGCACAAATCCAACACCAATGGCAACGGGCTGAACCTCAAAGATGCGGTCGCCAGCCTCGAAGAGGACATGATCCGGCGCGCAATGGCGAACGCCGATGGAAATCAAACCAAAGCCGCGAACTTGCTTGGGGTTTCGCGCGACGAGTTGCGCTACCGGCTCCGCAAATACCAAACGGAGTAGACTCCTCCGTTAGGTCTCACGGAGCCGCAGCCCCTTCCCCTGGGCGCGCGCCGGTATTCGGCAACTCGCCCTCTCTACGGTCTGACGGGCCATCCGCCACCCCGGATGGCCCGTCAGGTTTTCCGCACGTTCCGCGCCCATGGCGGCATAGCAATTGCCCGCGATGTCCAGCACTCGCCGTATGCCACTGTCGGGCTGTGTCTCGCCCCCGACCCCTGACTCCACTGGCATAGAACTTGCATCCTCTTCTGTGCAAGAGCAGCCATGCCTGCGTGAATCCATGCGCATGCTCACAATCAGAAATATGCTCAGAAAGGGGCTTGAAAATGATCACCAATTTGCAACTCGGAATGGCGATCACCCTGTTCATCATCGGCATCGCCGCTTGCGGCGCTGGCCTCTGGACCATCCTCGCGCGCGACTACCAGCAGACGATGCGGACACTGTCAGCGCAATCTGCCAAGATTGGAACCCGCGCCACCCTGGAAGACGGAATCGCGCCGATCATTGATTCGGCGGCGCGGTTGGTGGAGGCAGTCAGTCAACTCATCCGGACTGCCGTCGGGATCGGTGTGTTCCTTTGTTGCAGTGGGGTTGTCATCTGTCTGGTTGCCTTCTGGATGATAGCCAAGATCTACTAGGGAGGGATGAACCGTGACTCCAAAGAATACGTCCAAGAACGTTCTCCCATCAAGTGCGACGCACGACTACCTTCAGGCTGTGTTGCACGACGAGCGGCTGGTCCGCCTGTGGCAGTCCTATCTCGCGCCTGTTTCCGCAATTCGAGCCAGCACCCAGGGC
>DDXK01000060.1 GCA_002347185.1 Desulfobulbaceae bacterium UBA2262
AACCAGTTTGCCCATGCCGCCTCCGTCGCGGTCGCCGAACAACCGGCCAAAAATTACAACCCGCTGTTCATCTACGGCGGCGTCGGTCTGGGAAAGACACATCTTCTGAATGCCATCGGGTTGAAAACGTTGAAACTTTTTCCGGAGTTGAATGTCGTATACGTCTCGGCTGAAATCTTCATGAATGAACTGATCAACTCGATCCGCTATGACAAAATGCCGAAATTTCGAGAAAAATTCAGGAACATCGACTGTCTGCTCATTGACGACATCCAGTTTATTGCCGGTAAGGAAAGAACCCAGGAAGAATTTTTTCACACCTTCAATACCCTTCATGACGCCGGGAAGCAGATCGTCGTGACAAGCGACAAATTTCCAAAGGATATCCCAAATTTAGAGGGTAGATTGCGTTCACGATTCGAGTGGGGTTTGATTGCCGACATCCAGCCGCCTGAGATTGAAACCCGGATAGCCATTCTGGAGAAAAAGGCACAGGAAAACCATATCAGCCTTCCGACCAATGTCTCCCATTACCTCGCCTCACAGGCCGATTCCAACATCCGCGAGCTGGAGGGATATCTCGTACGGATCGCCGCCTATTCTTCACTGACCGGACGACCCATCGACCTGGATCTGGTGAAGAGCGTCCTAAAGCAGCTCTTCCGCAAGGAAGAAAAAAAAGACATAACCATTGAGGAAATCATCAAGACCGTCGGTTCCTTCTTCAATATCAAAATATCGGAGATTAAATCCCAGAAAAAAAATAAGAACCTCGTACTGGCCAGACAGGTTTGCATGTTCCTGGCAAGGGAATTGACCAGCTCCTCATTTCCGGATATCGGTGAAAAAATCGGCAACCGAGATCATTCCACTGTGATTTATGCCCATAATAAAATCAAAAAGACATTGGGGGTGGATGCGGCCCTGCGGGATTCCGTGAAAAAAATAGAGGAGCTTCTTCTGAACAAGGGGTAAGGTTTTCACTGCAATCTCATCCACAGGCAAAAGAAAGAATTTGAATGTAAATAAGGGCGGTAGCAGGGTTATGAACAGTGTGCACAGAAACTAATACTACTACTGATTTTTTTAAAGGAAACTCAATTCATATTAAAATATAACCTGTGGACCGAGTGGAAAGGATGGAAAAGCTATGGAATTTAATATCCAAAGAGAACTGTTTGTAGAGGGGATCCAGAAGACATTGGGTATTGTAGAGAAAAAAACCACCATGCCGATTCTGAGCAACCTGCTGCTCAGGGCAAACCGGAAACAGGTCATCATTGTGGCAACGGATCGTGAAATCGGTCTGGTTGCGGATTATGAGGCCGATGTTCGACAGGAAGGAGAAATCACCCTCTCTGCAAGAAAGCTGCATGAAATGGTACGTGAAATTCAGGGAGAGTTGATCCACGTCGTCAAGAATGAAAGAAATGTCGTGGTTCTGACATGTAACAAAGCGGTCTATCGGATTCCCGGAATTCCCACGGAGGATTACCCGATGGTGGAGGGTCCGGGTGAGTCTCCCATGTACAGGATCAAGGCGGGAATCTTGAAGGAGATGATTCGAAAAACGGCGTTTGCGATGTCGACCGATGAGATGCGTAAGGCGTTGTGCGGCGTCTTGCTGGAGACGGAAAAAAGTGGAGAAACATTTATTGTCCGGATGGTGGCAACGGACGGTCATCGTTTGGCCACGATGAAGATGGATACGGGGGAGAAGGACTTTCTCGAGATGGAAAAGGGGGTGATCCTTCCCCGTAAAGGGCTGGTGGAAATTCGGAGGCTTGTCGAAAATGAAGCCGGAGATGTGTTCATCGGAATTCAACAGGGAACCTGCATCGTCAAAACGGATCATGCCCTGTTGAAAGTCAGCCTGATTGATGGAGATTATCCGGAGTACCGGCGTGTCATTCCGGCGGAAAAGGGGCTGGTGTTTAAATTATCGAGGGACAAGATGCTCCATGCGCTGCGCAGGATGAGCGTGATTGCCTCTGATCGTTATAATGGTGTGATCCTTACATTTTTTGAGGATAAGGTGGTATTGAATTCGAACAATCCTGATGTAGGGGAGGCAAACGATGAAATTGAAGTTGCCTATGCAGGCGAGAAGAGAAATGTAGGCTACAATGTGACCTACCTGACGGATGCATTGGAAGTCATTGATGAAGAAGAGGTGAGTTTCGAGATCGGTGAGGGGATGAAACCCGGGATTGTCAGGGCGGTCGGGAACGAGAATTACTTCTGCATCGTGATGCCGCTGAAGTTGTAGAATGTTCTCAAGGAAGGTTTATTGATTGAATGGATCCGTATAAGGAGGGTTGGAAAAAGGTTTGATGGAAGAAAACAAAAGGGAGCGGGAACAGGAAAAGCAGGTTCAGGAAGGATATGACGCCGACAGCATCCGGGTGTTGGAGGGTCTGGAAGCGGTCCGGAAACGGCCGGCCATGTATATCGGAAGCACCGGCAAGGAAGGTCTGCACCACCTGGTCTACGAGGTTGTCGACAATAGCATCGATGAGGCATCCGCCGGTTTCTGCGACGCCATCGTCGTCAAAATCAGGGTGGACAACAGTATCGTGGTGGACGACAACGGCCGCGGGATACCGGTGGACATCCACAAGACGGAAGGGATTTCAGCCGCGGAAGTCGCGCTGACCAAGCTCCATGCGGGCGCGAAGTTTTCCAATGAAAGTTACAAGATCTCCGGCGGTCTTCACGGCGTCGGGGTTTCGGTTGTGAATGCCCTGTCGTCCTATCTGGAGCTGGAAGTCCGTCGTGATGGCGGCGTCTATAACCAATCCTACGTCCGGGGAACCCCCAACGCCCCGCTGGAGCGGGTCGGCAAGACCAGAAGCCGCGGGACCAAGGTCACCTTCAAACCGGACGATACGATCTTCGACGATACGGAGTTCAGTTACGATATTCTATCCAACCGGCTGCGTGAACTGGCCTTTCTCAATTCCGGGGTGAAGATCACGCTGATCGACGAGCGGGTGGATCGGAAGAGCGAATTTTTTTACAAAGGAGGCATTGTCTCCTTTGTGGAATACATCAACCGCAACAAAAAAGTCCTCCACAAAAATCCGATTTTTATTACCGGTTCCAGAGAGGACTGCGTGGTGGAGGTGGCCCTCCAGTATAACGACACCTACGCGGAAAATATTTTTTCCTTTGCCAACAGCATCAATACCACAGAGGGCGGAACGCACCTGATCGGTTTCCGTTCGGCCCTAACGCGGGCTTTCAACAATTATGCAACCGGCAGCAACCTGCTGAAAAACGGGAAAGAATCCCTGAAGGGCGAGGATCTCCGCGAAGGGCTGTCCTGTGTGATCAGTGTCAAGATCCGCAACCCGCAGTTTGAAGGTCAGACCAAGACAAAGCTCGGCAACAGCGAGGTCAAGGGGCTCGTCGAGGGAATCGTCTACGATAAGATCAGTTCCTATCTCGAGGAGAATCCCTCCGTTGCAAAACAACTGCTGGGCAAATGTCTGGATGCCGCCCGGGCGCGGGAAGCGGCCCGAAGGGCGCGGGAGCTGACCCGGCGCAAGACCGCCCTCGAGGTGGGCGCCCTGCCCGGAAAACTCGCCGATTGCCAGGAGCGGGATCCGGCTCGCAGCGAACTCTATCTGGTGGAGGGCGACTCCGCCGGCGGATCCGCCAAACAGGGAAGGGACCGGAGGAACCAGGCGATCTTGCCGCTCCGGGGAAAGGTTCTCAATGTCGAGAAGGCACGCTTTGACAAAATGATCCAGAATGAGGAACTCAAGGTGATCATTACCGCGCTCGGCACCGGCATCGGCGAGGAGGACCAGGACATCAGCCGACTCCGCTACCACAAGGTTATCATCATGACCGACGCGGACGTGGACGGGCTGCACATCAGAACGCTGCTGCTCACCTTTTTCTTCCGTCAGATGAGGGAGATCATCGAGAGGGGCCATCTCTACATTGCCCAACCGCCCCTCTTCAAGGTCAGCGACCGCAAGCAGGAGCTCTATATCCACAACGAGGAAACCATGAAAAATCATGTGCTGGACAGCGGTGTGAACCGGGTCCGGCTGCTGGCGGGAAACGGGACCCCCCAGGCGATTACCGGGAAACGGCTTCTCGATCAGATCCGCAAGGCGATGCGGATCGAGACGATTCTCGACAAGTTCGAAAAGGAGGAGAAGAACCGGGAAATTATCCGACTGCTGGCCGGCGATCCCGCTCTCGGGGAAGAGGCGTTCCGAACCGAGGAGGCGTTGACGAAGGTGGCCAAACGGACCGCGCGGGCGCTGGTAGATCTGCTGGACGGTTTTTCCATCGAAATGGATCAGGAGCACGGCCGCTGGAAGATGGTTTTCCGCGTCCGCAGAGGCAGTCAGATCCTGACCACCTGCATCGACCGGGAGATTCTTCGTCTGCCGAAATTCGCAGAGATTCGGTCCCTGCTCAACCAGATTGCCGTTCTGGGAGAGGCGCCCTATCGTGTGAGCGCAGTCGAGGAGTCGGAGAACACGCCGGCGCGGGAACCGGAGACGGTCGGCTCGATGGCAGAGTTGATCGATTACGTGATCGGCGCCGGCAAAAAGGGCTACACCGTCCAGCGCTACAAGGGTCTCGGCGAGATGAACCCGGAGCAGCTCTGGGAGACCACGATGAACCCGGAAAAGCGGACATTGCTGCAGGTGCGCATCGAGGACGCCGAGCAGGCGGACGATATCTTCACCACCCTGATGGGCGACAAGGTGGAGCCGCGGCGCGAGTTCATCCAGAACCACGCCCTGGAAGTTGCCGAGCTTGATATTTAGACCCTCTTCAGGTCAGAGAGGAGCAACACGGCTCAGCCCGCACTTCTTGCTGAACAGATAAAGATATCAGAAAAAAGTAGAGGCTTTTTCCGCTCCGCCGGATTGGAGCAGACCTCGAATAAAGACTGGATAAGGGTTCATCCAGTAAAATAAGGATTTTCATATGACGGAAGTGACCAGTAAAGAGTTGCCGGAGATTCCCAAGGTTTCCCTGGAAAAGGAACTGCAGAAATCCTATCTGGATTATGCCATGAGCGTCATCGTGGGCCGGGCCCTGCCCGATGTGCGCGACGGCTTGAAACCGGTGCACCGGCGGGCTCTTTTCGCCATGCGCGAGCTCAACAACTACCACAACCGGCCCTATCTGAAGTCGGCGCGTATCGTCGGTGACGTCATCGGTAAGTATCATCCCCACGGCGATACCGCGGCCTACGACACCATCGTCCGCATGGCCCAGGATTTTTCCATGCGTTACCCCCTGGTGGATGGCCAGGGCAACTTCGGTTCGGTGGACGGCGACTCGCCGGCGGCCATGCGTTACACGGAAGCGCGCATGACCAGGATCGACCAGGAGCTGATCGCCGATCTCGACAAGGAGACCGTTGATTTCTCCCCCAACTACGACAACTCCCTGCAGGAGCCGGTGGTCTTCCCCACCAGGATCCCCAACCTGCTGATCAACGGCTCCTCCGGCATCGCCGTGGGCATGGCCACCAATATCCCGCCCCACAATCTGGTGGAGGTGATGAACGGCCTGATCGCCATGATCGACGACCCCAACGTCACGGTCAATCAGCTCATGGATCACATCAGCGGCCCGGATTTCCCCACCGGCGGCTTCATCTGCGGCCGGGCCGGCATCCGGGAGGCATACGAAACCGGGCGCGGCTCCGTCCTGATGCGCTCGAAGACCGAGGTGGAAAAGAGCAAGAGCGGCCGGGAATCCATCATCATCACCGAGATCCCCTACCAGCAGAACAAGGCCTCCCTCATCGAGAAGATCGCCATCCTGATCAAGGAAAAACGGATCGAATCCATCGCCGAGGTGCGCGACGAATCGGACCGGCACGGCATGCGCATCGTGCTGGACCTCAAGAAGGACGCCATCGCCGACGTGGTGATCAACCAGCTCTTCAAGCTCACCCCCTTGCAGAAGAGCTTCGGCATCATCCTGCTCTCCATCGTCAACGGCAGGCCCGAGATCTTAAATCTCAAGCAGATCCTCGAATACTTCCTGCTCCACCGCAAGACCATCATCTACCGCCGCACCACCTACGACCTGAAAAAGGCGGAGGAGCGCGCCCATATCCTGGAAGGGCTCAAGGTGGCCATCACCAACCTGGACGAGGTGGTGGAGCTGATCAAGAGATCCGCCAACCCGCAGGAGGCGCGGGACGGCCTGATGAGCCGTTTCGGCCTTTCCGAGATCCAGGCCCAGTCCATCCTGGAGATGCGGCTGCACCGGCTCACCGGCCTGGAACGGGAAAAGATCATCAAGGAGTATGAGGAGCTGCTCGCCCAGATCGAATGGTTCAGGAAGATCCTCGCCGACGAGGCCCTGGTGCTCAGGATCATCCGCGAGGAGTTCGAGGCGATCAAGGAGCAGTACGGCGACGAGCGCCGCACCGAGATCATCGAGGCCCCGGACGAGATCCTGCCCGAAGACATGATCATGCCGGAAGAGATGGTGGTGACCGTCACCCACGAGGGCTACATCAAGCGCAACCCCGTGGACCTCTACCGTTCCCAGCGCCGGGGCGGCAAGGGCATCAAGGGCACCACCACCATCGAGGAGGATTTTGTCAGCCACATGTACCTGGCCTCCACCCACGACACCTTCCTCTTCTTCACCAACCACGGCAAGGTCTTCTGGCGCAAGGTATACGAAATCCCGCAGGCGAGCCGCATCGCCCGGGGCAAGGCCATCGTCAACCTCCTGGAGCTGCAGGAAGGCGAGAAGGTGGCGGCCATCCTGCCGGTTTCCACCTTTGACATCCCCGCGGGCGAGGAATGCCACGTGATGATGGTGACCAAGAAGGGCGTGGTCAAGAAAACGGTGCTGGACGAGTTCCGCCGGCCCATCCGCCGCGGCAAGATCGCCCTGACCATCCGCGAGGATGACGAGATTCTGGGCGCGGTGCTCACCAACGGCAAGAACGATATCCTCTTTGTCACCCGCGAGGGCATGTCGGTGCGCTTCCGGGAGGCCGATGTCCGCAGCATGGGCCGCACCGCCACCGGGGTCAGGGGCATCAACCTGGCCGAGGGCGACGAGGTGGTTTCCGTGGATGTGGTGCACGAAGGCTCCTCCATCCTGGTGGTGACCGAGAACGGTTACGGCAAGCGGACCGAAGTGGATGAATACCGCCTGATCAAACGCGGCGGCAAGGGCGTCATCGCCATCAAGGCCAGCGAACGCAACGGCCTGGTGGTGGGCGCCATGCAGGTGACGGACGAGGATGAGCTGATGATGATCACCAATGCCGGCAAGATCATCCGCATGCCCATGCGCGACCTCAGGGTCATCGGCCGCAACACCCAGGGCGTGCGCCTCTTCAAGCTGGAAGAGGGAGAAAAGGTGGTGGCGGTGGATAGAATGGCCGAGACCATGAATGACGAGGATGAGGCTGGTGAGGAAGAGGGCGGACTGGCGGAGGAGTAGAGAGGGGATTGTTTCTCTTGTGAGTGTGATTTTTGCACACAGGCTTGACTGATGGCTCTTCCTGAAAATATAGCCGTGATCGGCGCGGGCAGCTGGGGCACCGCCCTGGCCAAACTGCTGGGCGACAAGGGGATAGGCGTGGATCTCTGGGCGCACCGGCCCGAGCATGTGGCGGAGATCCGCGGGCAAAGGGAGAACCGCACCTATCTGCCCGGTTTTCCGTTGCCGGAGACGGTGCGGCCCACCACGGATCTTGTCGCCGCCGTCACCGGCAAGCCGGTGGTGGTCATGGTGGTGCCCTCTCATGTCTACCGGGAGGTGTTTTCCCGCCTTGCCTCCCATCTGGCCCCGGATTGTCGCATCATCTCCGCCACCAAGGGCATCGAGAACGACACCCTCATGACCATGAATCAGGTCATGGCCGAGGTGCTGGCCAGGGAAAATCCCTCCTTTGCCGGCGAGCTCGGCGTCCTGGCTGGGCCAAGTTTCGCCAGGGAGGTGGCCGCCGGTATTCCCACCGCGGTGACCGTGGCCGCCCCAACCCTGGAAGGGGCGAGGTTTTTTCAGGAGCTCTTTTTCACCGAACGCTTCCGGGTCTATGCCGGTACCGATGTGATCGGCATGGAGCTTGGCGGGGCCCTCAAGAACATCGTCGCCATTGCGGCCGGCATCTGCGACGGCCTGGGCTACGGCACCAATACCCGGGCCGCCCTCATCACCAGGGGGCTTGCCGAGATCACCCGGCTCGGGGTGGCCATGGGCGCCCAACCCCTCACCTTTTCCGGCCTGGCCGGCATGGGTGATCTGGTCCTGACCTGCACCGGCGATCTGAGCCGGAACCGGCAGGTCGGTCTCAAGCTGGGCCAGGGCAAGACCTTGAGCCAGATACTCGCCGAGATGGAGATGGTGGCCGAGGGTATCAAAACCACCCGCTCGGCCCTGGCCCTGGCCAGAAAGATCGGGGTGGAGATGCCGATTCTGGAGCAGGTCTATCAGGTGATCTACGAAGAGAAGCCCTGCGACCGCGCGGTGCAGACCCTGCTTTCCCGGGATCAGAAAGAGGAAATGGAGTACCAGGCCTGATACCCCTATGAGCGGACGGCAAAATCCAGAAAGCACCGTCACCTTGTCCTGTGTGCTGATCCTTTTTTCCATCCATTACGTTTTGAAGGCTGAAAAACTCCTTAAAAACAAGGGAATAACCCATGATGTGGTGCCGGTGCCCCGCGAGATCAGCTCCGACTGCGGCATGGCCCTTGTTTTCGCCTGTGAGCAGTTTCCCGAGGTGCGCGAGCTTTTGAGCGCCTCCCAGATAGCCATTGCCCGCATCTATGGGAAGGGGCAGGATGGCGTCTATCATGAAATAGCCTGGAAGGAACAATGACGAAAACCAAGCTGACCAGCACCGTCAAAGCAGCCGGTTGAGCCGCCAAACTGAGTCCGGGGGACCTGGACCAGCTTTTGTGCGGCCTGGAGCTGCCCACCGACCCGAATCTGATCGCAGGGGCCACCACCGGCGAGGATGCTGGGGTTTATCGGTTGAACGATGAAACGGCGCTGATCCAGACCGTGGACTTTTTCACGCCCATCCTGGACGACCCCTATCTTTTCGGGCAGGTGGCCGCGGCCAACGCCCTTTCCGACGTTTATGCCATGGGTGGCAAGCCGCTTCTGGCCATGAACCTGGTCGCCTTTCCCATCAAGGAGCTGGACAAGTCCATTTTGAAGGACATCGTGCGCGGCGGTCTCGATAAGATCAAGGAAGCCGGGGCCCTGCTGGTGGGCGGCCACTCCATCGAGGACAGCGAGCTGAAGTACGGCCTCTCCGTCACCGGGGTGGTGCATCCCAGCCGGGTGCTTCTCAACTCCGGCGCCCGGGTCGGCGATTATCTCCTGCTCACCAAGCCGCTGGGTACCGGCATCCTTTCCACCGCCCTCAAGGGGGGGCTGGCCGAGAAGGGGGTCGAACGCATGATCGCCATGGTCATGGCCACCCTGAACCGGGAGGCGGCTCAGCTCATGCAGACCGTCAGTCCCCACGCCTGCACCGATATCACCGGCTTCGGCCTCATCGGCCATCTCCATGAGCTGGCGCTGGCCTCGCAGGTCGCCCTCCGCATTTCGGCGCGGTCGGTGCCGGTACTCCCGGAGGCACTCCATTATGCGGCCATGGGCATCATTCCCGAGGGGGCCCACAAGAACAGGCATTTTTACGCGCCGCATCTGCAAAGCGTGCTTGGCGAGCATGACCCCCTGGAAATGGTCCTCCACGACCCCCAGACCTCGGGCGGCCTCCTGATCGCCGCTCCCAAGGGGGATCTGGAGTCGATCATGGCCCGCCTGCGCAAGCGCAACTACCCCCTCGACTTCGGGATCATCGGCGAGGTGGTGGCGGGAAAGGCTGGCAGCATCGAACTCGTCTGAGCGCGGCCTCTTGCCGATCCTTCCTGCTGGTTGCCGCGGAACCGGCGCCCCGCTGTCTCCTCTACCATAAACGACGGCACGCCATGTCTTCTCTTCTCATCTGCGTCGCGGCCCTCCTGGCCTCTGGCCTCACCCTCTTCTCCGGCTTTGGCCTGGGCACCCTGCTCATGCCGGTTTTCGCCATTTTTTTCCCGGTGGAAGTGGCCATAGCCCAGACCGCCCTGGTCCACTTCGCCAACAACCTCTTCAAGGTTGCGCTCTTTGGCCGGCGGGCGGACTGGCCCACGGTGCTGCACTTCGGCCTGCCCGCTTTTCTGGCCAGCCTTGCCGGGGCCAGGCTGCTCCTCTGGCTGGCGGACCTGGCCCCTCTCGCGGCCTGGACCCTCAATGGCCGGCATTTTCTGATCCACCCGGTCAAGCTGGTCGTCGCCCTGCTCATGGCCGCCTTTGCCGCCGTGGAGCTCCGGCCCGAGGCGAAAAAGATCGGCATCAGCCCAAGATACCTGGCTGTCGGCGGCATGTTGAGCGGGTTTTTCGGAGGGCTCTCCGGCAATCAGGGCGCCTTCCGCAGCGCCTTCCTCATCAGGAGCGGCCTTGGCAAGGAAGCCTTCATCGGCACCGGCGTCGTCATTGCCGCCCTGGTCGATTTTTCCCGCCTCACGGTCTATGCCCGCCTCCTGGGCTCGGAGGAGGTGCGGGCCGACCAGGGGTTGATCGTGGTCGCCATCCTTGCCGCCTTTCTGGGCGCCTTCGCAGGCAGTCGGCTGCTCAGGAAGGTGACCCTCCGTTTCCTGCAGATTCTGGTGGCGGGCATGCTCTTTCTGATCGCTCTCCTGCTCGGCAGCGGCATCATTTAGGGAGGTATCGCCATGCAAAAAGAGGAGGCTCCGGCCGTGCTCGCCACCGGCCAGACCGGCTGTTACGATGAAAACGGCCTGGCCATCGACTGCGCCGGCAGCGGCCAGGACGCGGAAACAGGCTACGGCCTTCCCTGGCCTCAGCCCAGGTTCCGGGAGGAGGGAGAGACGGTGGTCGATCTCCTCACCGGGTTGTGCTGGACCAAAAACGCCAATCCCGGAGAATTCCCGCGCACCTGGCCCGAGGCCTTTTCCCTGGTCCGGGTCATGAACGAGGAAGGCTATGCCGGCTTCCGCGACTGGCGGCTGCCCAACCGGAAGGAGCTCATCAGCCTGATGAGCTATCAGGCGAAAAAGCCTTCCCTGCCCGCGGGCCACCCCTTTGCCAATCTCTTTCTCGGCTGGTACTGGAGCGCCACCAGCGCGGCCATCGATCCCCGCTATGCCTGGTATGTCCATCTCGAAGGCGCCAGGATGTTTTATGGCCGCAAGGATCAATATTCCCTGGTCTGGCCGGTGCGGGGCGGGGGCGGCGTGCTGCCAAGGACAGGGCAGGCGACCTGCCATGGCCTGGACGGCGTCATCATCGACCCGGCCGGCACCGGCCAGGATGGGGAGCTGCGCCTGGGAAGGCCCTGGCCGGTGCCGCGCTTCCATGACCTGGGAGAGAGTGTCCTCGACCGGCTGACCGGCTTACGATGGCTGAAAAACGCCGACCTGACCGGAGAGCCGGTCTCCTGGGCCGAGGCCCTGGCCGCGATCGGGAAGCTCAACAGCCAGGCGCCGGCAGGGTTGGGAGGCTGGCAGCTGCCCAACATCAACGCCATGGAGTCGCTGGTGGACTGCGGCCGCAGCAATCCCGCCCTGCCGGAGGGCCATTTTTTCAGGAACGTGCGGGACACCTACTGGTCGGCGACCACCAGTTTTTTTGAAACCGACTGGGCCTGGGCCCTCTACCTGGAGAAGGGCGCCCTGGGGGTGGGATACAAGAAGGGCAGGACCTTTTTTGTCTGGCCAGTGGCCTATGGGGAGTTGGTGTTTTAATGTGTTGATATTATGTGGTTTTTCTTGAAACAGCTATCCATGCTCCCGAAAACATGCTAGGATGCGCAAACGTCTCTGGTCATGCCTTGGACCAGCAGTCCGCATGTACCTGGAAAAGCAGGCAGGGGGGCCATTCCGGTCCCTCTGTTTTTTTCCAGGTTTTTCAGATAATCGGCCTTCCCGGCCGGTCGCTATCTTCCAATTTTGTGCATTGGATTCTTTGCTAGCGAAATCTCGATCAATGCACATCAGGAGGAGTACCGCATGAACATGTACATCGGCAATCTGGCTTTCGGAGTTACCGAGGAGGAGTTGAAGGAGCTTTTTTCCGCCTACGGTGAGGTCGCCAGCGTCAGCCTCGTCAAGGATCGCTTCTCCGGCCAGTCAAAAGGGTTCGGCTTCATCGAGATGCCCAACAACTCGGAGGCGGATACCGCCATCAAGGCCCTGAACAAGAGCATGCTCAAGGGACGGGATATCAAGGTGAACCAGGCCGAGCAGAAGAAAAAGAACACCAAGCGCCGCCGGCCCCAGTATTAGGCCTGCCAGGGAATGCCTTCCCCTGGCCAGGACACTCCTGTGGAGCAGGCTGGCTGCCGGCCTGCTCCACTTTCTCCATTTTTGCCCCTTTCTCACTTCACCGGTGCTCCATGCTTGATGACCACATAGAAGCCCTGATCGCGAAGATCAAAAAGCTGGAAAAAGAACTCTCCCAGGAGATCCAGAAGAAGGAGGAGGAGTTCTATTACCGGATCAGCGGCAAGAAGGTGCGTTTTGAAAAGGAGGTCAAGCGGCGGCACAAGGCCCTGATGCAGAAGGTTTCCCGCTATCTCACCGAAGCGGCCCTGCTCAATATCCTCACCACGCCCATCATCTGGTTCATCCTCATCCCTGCCCTCTTTCTTGATCTCTCGGTGACCCTCTACCAGGCCATCTGCTTTCCGGTCTACGCCATTCCCAAGGTGAGACGGAGCAGATACATCGTCATCGACCGCCACGCCCTGAGCTATCTCAACGTCATCGAGAAGATCAACTGCGTTTACTGCGGCTATTTCAACGGGTTGATGGGCTATGTCCGGGAGATAGCCGCCCGCACCGAGCAGTACTGGTGCCCGATCAAGCATGCCCGGCGGGTCGGCGCCATGCACAGCCGGTATGCGCGGTTTTTTGAATACGGCGACGCAGAGGGGTACAGACGCTATCTCGAGCAGGTGCGCCGCGATTTCGCCGATCTGCGGAACGAGGCCGCCGAGGAAGGCTGAGGGACGCTCCTGGCCCCTGGCGCACTGCGCTGGGGGTCATACTGCGCTGCCATTTTTGCGTGGTGGCCGGAGTGGCAAAAATTTAAGATGTACGAAAAAATCGGCAAGGCTGGGGCGTGGGCCGGCTGACCGGAACAACAGACAGTGAAACCATGACCAACACCACCGAGCCGCAGCCGTTGATCCTCTCCTGGAAAAATTTTCTCTGGAATCTGCTCCTGATCAGCGCCGGCAGCCTCCTCTGCGCGGTGGCGGTGAATGGCATCATGCTTCCCCAGCATTTTGTCACCGGCGGCATCACCGGCCTGGCCCTGATCCTGCACACCGCTTTTCCCGATTTCAGTGTCGCGCTCTTCTTCATTCTCCTCAACATCCCCCTCTTTCTGCTGGCCTGGATGTCGGTGGGGCGCCGCTTCTTTTTTTACAGCGTCATCGGCCTGGCGGCCCTGACCGCGGCCATCGCCCTGGTCCAGGTGCGCATCCCCCTGGAAGACCGGCTGCTGAGCGCGCTGCTGGCCGGGATCATCAGCGGGGCCGGCGCCGGCATCACCCTGCGCTCCCTGGGCTCCTCCGGCGGCATGGACATTCTTTCGGTCATGCTGCTCAGGCGCTATTCCATCGGCATCGGCAACACGATCATGACCGTGAACGCCGTCGTCCTCTCCCTGGTCACCTTTATTTACTCCCTGGAGGCGGTGCTCTACACCCTGATCGTCATCTACGTCAGCTCCAAGATGCTGAATCTGGTGGTGACGGGCCTGAGCCAGCGCAAGGCGGTCTTTATCATTTCCTCGCAATGGGAGCGGATCAGCGAGGAAATCCTCAAGGACATCCGTCGCGGGGTCACGGTGATCCGTGGTGAAGGGGGTTACACCAAGGAGCAGGAGTGCATCCTCTACACGGTGATCAGCTTCCGCGATCTCGGCCAGCTCAAGCGCATCATCAACCAGATCGACGAAAAAGCATTTGTCGTGGTGAGCGACACCCTGGAGGTGATGAATTACCGGATCGGCAACCAACCCCACTGGTAGGATGGCGATGGCTTGGCAGGGCTATTCCGCCGGCGGGGCTGCTCCGGATTTTCCGGCAGCCGTGATCTCTCGCGGCGTGTCCGCTTCCTGCGTCAGGATGACCGGGAAGTATACCTCCATGACGGTGCCCTGCCCGGGGGAGCTCTCCACCCGGATGGCGCCCTGGTGGCTCTTGACAATGCCAAGGACCGTGGCCAGGCCAAGCCCGGTGCCCTGCCCCAGCCCCTTGGTGGTGAAATAGGGCTCAAAAATCCGTTTCAGGTTCCCGGGCGCTATGCCATGGCCGGTATCGGCGATCCGGAGCAGGGCATGGGGGCCGGGGCTGAGTTCAAGCCGGGCGGCAAGATCGGCGTCAAGCCGCATCTCGCGCAGGCTCACGCTCAAGGTGCCGCCCTCCCCCTGCATGGCATGGTAGGCATTGGTGCAGAGATTCATGATCACCTGATGGATCTGGGTGGCATCGGCCAGAACGGGGCGGCAGCCGGTGTCGATATCCTGCTGGATTGCAATGGTGGCGGGCAGGGTGCCCTGGAGAAATTTCAGGGTTTCCTTGGTGATGGTCTGCAGGGAGAGGGGATTTTTTTCCGGCGTCATTTTCCGGCTGAAGGCAAGGATCTGCTTGACCAGTCCGGACGCGCGGCCGGCAGCCTTGAGGATCTCCTGCAGGTTGGCTTCGAGCATGCCGGCCGGCGCCAGGGTCAGCGACAGTTCCGCATAGCCCTGGATGGCATAGAGCAGGTTGTTGAAGTCATGGGCAATGCCGCCGGCCAGGGTGCCGATGGCCTCCATTTTCTGGGCCTGGCGCAGCTGCTCTTCATTCTGTTTGCGTTCGCTGATGTCCCGGGCGATAACCGCGAGGCTTGAGGTGGTCTCTGGCAGGGCGAAGGCGTTCATTTCCACCGGGATCATCCGCCTGCGCCCCTGGCTGCGAAGCTCTGTTTCTTTTTGCCAGCCGTTGTTGTGCAAAACAGCAGGGAGAATCTCCTCCCTGAAGAGCTGTTCCCCGCCGCCTGGCAAGAGTTGACCAAGGGTCACCCCCTGCGGCGCCATGGCCTCCAGACCGAGCATCTGCCTGCCCGCCTGGTTGAGATACTGGAATTCCCCTGTTTGCGAGCAGATGGCCATGAGGGCGCTGCTGTGCTCGATGATGGCGGCGAGCCTGGCCATTTGCTCCTCCGCCCTTTTGCGGGCCGAGATGTCGGTGGCGATTTCCATGCGGACGATGCGGCCATCCACCCAGGTGATGGCCCGGTCGATACACTGATACCAGTCGCCCGTGACCGTGTTCTGAAATTCCCAGACAAGCGGAGGAGCTGGAGCGCCGCTCGCCTCAAGCAACTTGGCGTTGGTGCAGAAGGGGCAGGGACCGTTCTGGCCCTTCTGGATGTTCTGCCAGCAGAGCTGGCCGGTAATGTCGCCGAAGAGGTCGCGCACGGTTTTGTTGATGTAGAGTATCTCGTATGTCCGCATATCCGCCACATAGACGATGGCGTTCAGGCCGTCCAGGACGGTGAGCAGCCGTTTGTGCGACTCGGCCACCTTCTCGCTGCGTTCGCGGAGCTGGTCCACCATGCGGTTGAAGGAGGAGGAAAGGACCCCCAGCTCATCCTCTTCCTGGTACTCCAGGCGGGTGTTCCAGTCCCCGGCGGAGAGCTGCGCCGCCTTTTCGCTGATGATCCGCAAGGGCTTGGTCGCCTTGCCGGCGGTGAGCAGGGAGATGCTGCCGAGCAGGGAAAGTGCCAACACGGCGATGGCCGCGAGGATCGAGTAAAAACGGTGGAGAGAGGCCATGATCACCCTTTCGGGAATCAGAACGCCGAGACCGTAGTTGGCGGCATTGACCGGGGCGTAAAAGAGATGCAGCTCTTCCCCGCTTTCGGGATCCAGGAATTGGCGGCTGCCGCTTTTGCCGATCCTGAGATCGGCGCCGGCCATGACCAGCTCGGGTTGCTTTTCATCGCAAATCCTGTGGGTTACCGTGCTCTTTTCGCCGATCTCGTTCAGGATGGGTCGTCCTTTCTCGTCGGTGAGGAGGTGGATGGCTTTTTGGGGGTCATCGTGATAGACATAGGTGCCATCCTGGGAAACGAGGAAGATTTTCGTCTCCTCCCCGAAACGGGAGAGCGCCGTGGCTTTGATCCCGTCGATAACCCGCTCCAGCTCGGCCCATTCGATGGAGCCAGAGACCATGCCCAGCACCTTCTTTTTGTCTTCGGAAAGGATTGTGGCGGCGACCATGATCTGCCGGACGCCGGTGAAATAGGAAACCATGGGGTTTGAGACATAGACCCTGTCTTCCCCATGCAGATTTTCACCGGCCGTGTACTGCCAGTAGTCCCGCTGGGCAATGGATTTGAGCCTGGCCGCTGGCGAGTTGTTGTCAAAGCTGAGCAGGCCGCCGAAATGGGGGTTGCCCTCGGTGGTGATGTAGTAATGGCCAGGGGGTTTGGGCAGGCCGAGGAGCATCTTTTCATAGATCCCCTTGTGCCGCGCCTCCTCCTGCTTGAGAAAGGGGCGGATCTTCTGCCAATCCATGGTGCGGAAGAGCGGGGTATGGGCGTAGGTGGCGATTTCCGCCTTGCGGGTCTGGAAGTAGCTGGAAAGCTCCCTGGCGCTGGAGATGGTCATCTCGGCGCCCAGCTTCATGCTGATCGCTTTGAGCTGTCTGGCGTTGAAAAATATGGAGACTCCCACCAGCAGGGCTATGGAAAAAAGGCCGGTGCCGCCAAGGAGGAAGGTGATTTTTGTTTTGAATTTCATTGGCCAGTCTTTTGGGGTTGAGGGACTGACAGGCAGGGGTGTGCGAAAAGCATAGAGCGTTTTTTTGTGAAAAAGCAAGGGGATATTCGGCAGGAAACGCTGAGGGGGTAAGGTTTTTTCAGATCTGCTCCCCCCCTTCCCCGCCCGCGGCCCTGGCGACGATTTTGTTGAGCAGATCGCGGAAAACAAGATGGTGCAGGGGCAGCACTGCATACCAGTAGAGCCTCCCCCAGACTCCCTTGGGGTAAAAATGGGCGGTCTGGGTCAGGGTGTGGCCGGAAATGGTGAACTCGAGCCAGGCGCGGCCCGGCACCTTCATCTGGGCCAGGAGCAGCAGCCGCTGGCCCGGCTTGAGGTCCGCCACCTTCCAGAAATCCAGGGCATCGCCCACCCGCAGCGCGCTCAGGTCGCGGCGGCCCCGGTTGAGGCCGTAGCCGCCGGCCATTTTGTCGATGAGGCCCCGCAGTCGCCAGAGAAAGGTGTAGGTGAACCAGCCCTGCCTCCCGCCGATGGCGCAGGCCGAGGCAAAGATGCGCTCCGCCGGAATCTCGCCGAAATCAAGGCAACGGCAATCACGGAGGATGGCCTGGGCCAGGGTATCCTGATCCTTGATGTCGCAGAGCGCGCCGGCGCTTGAGTCGCACCAGCGGCTGAGAACCTGGTTTTCGGCGATTTCCCGGATTGCGGCCTGTACGGCTTCTTCATAGGACATCGGTCTGATCTGGGGAAAATGGCGGCGTGCGTTGTCGTTCTGGACAATGGTTTCCGATTTGAGCCCCTCCACCAGGGCGGCGGCCACCGCAAAGGGCACCGGGGTAAACAGAGTCAGCCAGTAGGAGGAAAGACGCGGGGTGAGGAAGGGGACCGGGATGAGGATGCGCCTCAGCCCCATGGCCTTCGCTGCGCCCAGCATCATTTCCTGGAAGCTGAGCTGGCCGCAGCCGATATCGACCACGAGATTGCCGCGTGCGTCCAGGTCGATGGCGGCGGCCAGGTAAGAGATGACGTCGGCGACCCCGACGGGCTCGGTCTTGGTGGTGACCCAGCGGGGCGTGAGCATGCAGGGCAGCTTTTCCGTGAGGTTTCTGATGATCTCGAAGCTTGCCGAGCCCGAGCCGATGATGACGCCGGCCCGGAACCAGATGGTCTGGATCTTTTCCGGCTCCGCCGCGAGGATTTCCCCGGTTTCGATGCGGCTCAAGAGGTGCTTGCTCGCCGTTTGCCTCACCCCGAGGCCGCCGAGATAGATGATCCTTTTCACTCCGGCGGCGATGCAGGCCGTGCGGAAATTTTCCGCGCTCTTTCGGTCCAGCCCGGAAAAATCGCCCTTGGTGCCCATGGAATGAATGAGGTAAAAGGCGGTGTCGATGCCGCTCGCCGCCTGGGCCAGGGCCTCTTTCTGAAAGGTGTCGCCCTCGACGATTTCGACCCGGTGACGCACTTCGGGCCGGACCTTGGCGCGGTTGCGGACAAGCAGGCGCAGGGATAGACCCGGCTCCCGGAGGAGGCGGTCCTTGAGGCGTCTGCCGATATAGCCGGTGGCGCCGGTGATGAGGATGCGTTTTCCCCTGTTTTCCGGCCCTGCGCGGCGTTCAGACATGATTTCTCAGGGCCAGTTCGATGGGGTGAGGGGAGAGGTAGTACTGACCGGCCAGGTATTTTTCGCCGTATTTGCGCACATAATGGTTGAGCAGCGTCACCGGCACGATGAGGGGCAGGTATTCCTTGCTGTACTGATCGATCAGCTCCAGGAGTTCCTGCTTTTCTTCCTTGCCAAGCACCTTCTTGAAGTAGCCGGCCATGTGCATGAGCACGTTGACGTTTTTTTTCACCGTGCTCATGCAGGCGAGGGCCATGAGCATCAGGCGTTCGTACTCGGCAAGGAGTTCCGTCGCCTTCAGCTCCTTGCCCCTGGCCACGAGCTGCCCGAGCTGCCGGTAGATTCTCTCGTTGTGCGCCAGCAGGAGGAGCTTGTGGCGGGTGTGGAACTCGACCAGGGCGCCGAGGCTTTCCGCTGCCGCCGTCTCCCGCCAGCGCTTGAGCACGAAGATCCGGGTGATGAAGTTTTCCCGCAGGGCCGGATCGTGCAATCTGCCCTCATCCTCCACCGGCAGCAGGGGAAAATGGTCCATGAAGGCGCGGGCAAAAAGGCCCACCCCCTTGTGCTGCGGGCTGCCCTTGCCGTCCTCCCGGTAGACCTTGACCCGCTCCATGCCGCTTGATGGAGAGCGGCTTTTGAAGACAAAGCCGCAGAGCTGCTCGTTTTCCAGCTCCCTCACCCGGCGCGCCGCCCACTCCCCCATGCGGCCGGTGAGATCGATTCTGGTGTGGATCGTGATCAGCCTGGGGTTTGCCGCATCACCCACCAGGCGCATTGCTTCGCGCGGGATGCCGAGGCCGCACTCCGCCTCCGGGCAGACCGGCACGAAGTCGACAAACTTGCCCAGGGTATCCATCAGGAAGGGGTCGCGGGCATGGCCGCCGTCGTAGCGGACTTTCTCGCCGGTGAGGCAGCTGCTGATGCCGATGCGGATTCTGGTTTCCATGCCGTTCATGGTAGCGCATTTTGGCAGGGGCCGCCAGGGAGCAATTTCCGGCTATTTTTCGATGAGCTCTTTGAAGTAGAGGATGGAGGGATAGCGGTCCGAATAGCGCACCGGTTTGCTGCTGCTGGGCCGGGCGACAAAGATCAGGGCTCCGAAGCCGAAGCCGGATGCGGAGTCCAGGACACGCTCGGTGTCGTCGGCGAACATGGTCCGGGTCCTGTCAAAGGCGAGCAGCTTTTCGAGCCGCGCCCAGAAAACCGGATCTTCCTTGGCCACCCCCACCTCTTCCGAGCAGACGATGCTATCGAAATAGCCGGCCAGGGCGGTCTTTTCCATCTTGATGGCCAGGGTCTTGCTGTGGGCGTTGGTGACCAGATGGACCTTCTTGCCCCTGCCTTTGCAGAACTTCAGGAATTCGACCACATAGGGGTGGACGCCGATGAGGTGGTTGATTTTCATCTTGAGAGCCGGGATATCCAGGCCCAGCTCCTGGGACCAGAAATCGAGATCTGTCCAGGCCAGTTTTCCTTCCTGGCTCCTGTAGCGCCCGAGCAGCAGCCTTTTCGCCTCTCCGATCGCGATGCCGTTTTCCCGGGCATACACCTCCGGGACATAATGCTCCCAGAAATAGTCATCGAAATGGCGGTCGAGCAGGGTGCCGTCCATGTCGAGGAGCACCGTGTCGATGCGCCGCCACTCGATTTTTGCTTCTTTTTCCCTTGCCGGCGGGCCCATCTCAACCCCTTTCCCGCAGGATGCTGCCCAGCAGGCTCTTGTCCCCCACCCGCGCCTCTGCCAGGCCTTTCCAAAGGGCCGCCACCGCCTCTTCTTCCTCCGGGGGGATGAGAAAGCCGGGAATCTCCTCAGCCCGGCTCAGCCCCACGTCGCCATATTCGGGGTCCTGCAGGCTGGCGAGGATGGTCAGCATGTTGCCCCACGCCTCGCCGGCGGCAAGATGCTCCACCAGCTGCAGGAAGAGGGTATTGGTGGTGAGCACCAGGGGCGGCACCTCGGCGGACCCTGCCTCCTGACACGTGCGCTTCGAGACAAAGGCCCGGCACATCATGGGGCGGACCGGGTAGATCGAGCAGAGATCTTCGGTCAGGAAGGGGCAGGGCTGGAAATCCCAGGGGCTTTCCGGCTCTGCTGGCGGTTCGAGGCCGGCAAGGCAGAGGCGGGCAAAATGGTTGGTGGTCAGGGGTCCGTTCTGCGGTCTTGCGGCAGCGGCCTCCTGAAAGGCCTCCACCTGTTCGAGGCTGCGGCCAGCTTCCCGAAGGTAGCGGAGGATCTCTCTGCCTTCCAGGCCGGTGATGTGCACGCTGCGGGTGCAGCAGGCGGCGCAGCCGGATTTGCAGGCCCAAGCCTCTTCCCGCAGCCAGGCTGCATGGCTTTGCTGCAGGGCGGCCAAGAGCCGCCTTGCTTCTTCGGAGGGTCCCATGGCTCAGCAGTCCACGATCAGAGCGCCGATCAGCCCCTGGATGCCCTGCAGGCGATGTTCCACCAGGTACTCTTCTATCCCCCGCACCACCTCGTCGCAGACCCCGGGGTTGACGAAGTTCGCCGTGCCGATCTGCACGGCGCTGGCGCCAGCCAGGAAAAACTCGATGGCGTCCGTGGCGTTGCTGATGCCGCCGATGCCGATCACCGGGATCTGCACCGCCCTGGCCACCTGCCAGACCATGCGCAAAGCCACCGGCTTGATGGCCGGCCCGGACAGGCCGCCGACAATATTGGCCAGCTTCGGCCGCCGGCTTCTGCTGTCGATGGCCATGCCGAGCAGGGTGTTGATCAGGGAGACGGCCTGGGCGCCGCCGTTTTCCACGGCCCTGGCGATGAGGGTGATGTCGGTGACATTGGGGGAAAGCTTGACGATGACCGGCACCCCGCTCTCTTCGCATACCGCCCTGGTGACCGCTTCGGCCATGGCGGCATCGGTGCCGAAGGCCACCCCGCCCTTCTTCACATTGGGGCAGGAGATGTTCACCTCGATGGCATGGACCCCTTCCACCTCGCTGAGCCGGGCGGCCAGGAGCCGATAGTCGTCCAGGCTGTCTCCGAGGATATTGACGATCACCTTTGTCCCTATCTCTCTGAGGTAGGGCATTTTTTCACTGATAAAGCGTTCCAGCCCCACGTTTTCCAGGCCGATGGCATTGAGCATCCCGCAGGCCGTTTCCACGATGCGGGGCGGCGGGTTGCCTTTGCGCGGCGAAAGGGAGATTCCTTTCACCACCACGCCTCCCAGCCGGTGCAGGTTGAGATAGGGTTCGAACTCCCTGGCGTAGCCAAAGGTCCCGGAGGCTGTGAGCACGGGGTTGCTGAAGACCGTGGAGCCGATACTGATGCGCAGATCCGGTCTGTTCATAGCCAGGCCACCTCCTTGGCGTCAAAAACCGGCCCATCCTTGCAGACGTGCAGATAGGCGCCGGAAAGGCCGGCCCTGGGAATGGCGCAGCCGAGGCAGGCGGATATGCCGCAGGCCATCATGGTTTCCAGCGAAACCTGGCAGGGGCAGGAGAGGGACTTTGCCTCTTTCGCCACCGCCTGCAGCATGGGGTGGGGGCCGCAGGCGCAGAGCTGCCAGTCGTCGCCGCCTCTGCCCAGTTGCCTGGGAATCAGTTCGGCGACATAGCCGTGGTGGCCCAGGGAGCCGTCGTCGGTGGCCAGATGGAGTTCCCGGACCCCGAGCTCCCGAAAGTCTTCGGCCAGTTGCGCAAGCTCTGCAGCCGTCCGGGCGCCGAGCAGGACAACGAGCTGCGGCGGCCGGGAAAGGCGCTGCAGCTCCCGGGCGAGAAAATAGAGCGGCGCAATGCCCATGCCGCCGCCCACCAGACAGAATCCCTCGCGACTCTCCAGTGAAAAGCCGCGGCCCAGCGGGCCAACCAGGTTGAGCGCCATTCCGGCCCGCATGCCGGCGAGAAGGCGGGTGCCCTTGCCGAGAACCTTGAAGAGGATCTGGACCCTGCCGTTGCCGATGACTTGATGGATGGAGAAGGGGCGGCGCAGGAGCGGATCGCAGCCTTCCCCGGCCTTGACCATGATGAATTGGCCGGGAATGGCGCAGGCGGCGATATCCGGCGCCTGCAGGGTCATCCGGACGATATCGCTCGTGAGGTGTTCCATCCGGACGATTTCGGCCTGACATTGGAATTGGTTCATGGTGACTGGTGCCGTTTTTGTTTATCTGTTTGTCTTTACGATTTTTTATCTACTTGGAGTCGGGCAGGATGAGGCCCAGCAGCCTGTCAAGGTCATCGGTGGAATAATACTCGATTTCCAGCTTGCCGCGGCTGCCGTTCTGGACGATCTTTGCCTTGGTCCCCAGATAGTTGATCAGGTCGTTGGCCATGGAGCGGCAATACGATTCGGGCAGGGCATTTCCAGCCCTGCGCTGCCTGCCCGCGCCCCTTCCCGCCACGGTCCGGCCAGTCGTTTTTTTCTGTTTTTTCGCCAGGGCCTCGGCCTGGCGAACCGTCAGCCCCTGGGCAACTATTTCGTCCCGCATCTCCCGCATCGACTCCTCATCGTCCACGCTGAGCAGGACGCGGGCATGTCCCATGCTGAGCGTGCCGCGGACCAGATCCTCCTTGGCGAAATCGGGGAGCTGATTGATCCGCAAGGCGTTGGCAACCGTGGAGCGCTCCTTGCCAACCCGCCTGGCGACCTCCTCCTGGGTCAGGCTGAACTCCTTGACCAGGCGAAGATACGCCTCCGCCTCTTCCAGGGGGTTGAGGTCCTGGCGCTGGATGTTTTCGATCAAGGCAAGCTCCAGGCGATCCAGGGGCGAGACATCCTTGACCAGCACCGGCACCTCTTCCACCCCGGCCATCTTTGCCGCCCGCCAGCGTCGCTCTCCGGCGATGATCTGATAGCCGCCATGGGCAAGCTGATGGACCACCAGGGGCAGCAGGACCCCTTTTTCGCTGATCGAGGCGGAAAGCTGGGCCAGGGCCGCATCATTGATATCCTTTCGCGGCTGGTGCGGGTTGGGCTCGATGATGTCGATGGGGCAAAGGAAATATTCACCCGCCTCTCCGCCCGAAGGGAGCAGGGCATTGAGCCCCTTTCCCAGCGCCGTAGACGTTTTTCTGCTCATGCTTTCTTCTCCTTCGTGCTGCTCTGCGCTTTCGGCTGTTTGCGTAAAAACTCGCGTCCCAGCTGCAGATAGCTTTGCGCCCCGCTGGAGCGTTTGTCATAGATGATCGCGGCCTGGCCGTGGCTCGGGCACTCGCTGAGACGGACGTTTCTGGGGATCACCGTATTGTAGACGCTGCCCTGAAAGTGATTTTTCACCTCGCTCACCACCTGGTGGGTCAGCTTGTTTCTCCCGTCGTACATGGTGAGCAGGAGTCCCTCGATGGCCAGGGTCCGGTTGTAGGAATTTTTTACCAGCCGGATGGTGCGGACAAGCTGGCTCAACCCCTCCAGGGCGAAGTATTCGCACTGAAGGGGGATGATCACGCTGTCCGCGGCGGTGAGGGCATTGATGGTCAAGAGGCCCAGAGAGGGCGGGCAATCGATGAAGATGAAGTCGTAGTGGTCCCTCGCCGGCTCGAGAACCTTGGCGAGGTAGCGCTCGCGCTGGGCCGCGGTGATCAGTTCCACCTCCACGCCAATGAGGTCTATGTGGGTGGGGAGTACCGCCAGTTTGTCGATTCCGGCCACCGGGCAAATGGCCCGCTCCGTCTCCGCCTCGCCCATGTAGCAGTGGTAGAGGTGGGTTTTGCGGGCGGCGCCGTTGATGCCCAGGCCGCTGGAGGCGTTTCCCTGCGGGTCGGAGTCCACCACCAGCACCTTTTTGCCCAGCAGGGCTACTGAGGCCGCCAGGTTGATGGTTGAAGTCGTTTTGCCGACCCCTCCTTTCTGATTTGCCAATGCAATGATCTTTGCCGTGCCCGCCATACCCGAAAGGCCCTCCCGGTTGGGTTTTTCTTCCCTCCCCACCGGACAGCAAGAGCCATGGGCGGCGGCAAGCTGTTCTGCCCGGAAAAACCCCGGGCGGGGCGGGGAAGTTTGAGCCATAATAACATATGAACGCAGGCCCGTCTCCCTCTTATTTGCCGCATTTCGGGGTGATTTTTGGTGGCCACCCCGAAATGTTTCACGTGGAACATTTCGGTTTTTTTGTTTTATTTCAGCATGTTATCAGGGAGAAGACAAGTTCGGCGGTGCGGGTCATGTCCTGGAGGTCGATGGACTCCTCGGTGCTGTGCACATTGTCCATCCCGATGCCGAGGATGGCGGTGGCAAAGCCCTTGCTGTTGAGGATGTTGGCATCGCTGCCGCCACCAGCCCGCAGGAATTGCAGAGGGCGGCCAAGGCGTGCGGCGGCTTTTTCCGTTCGCGCGATGACGGGATCCCTCTCTGTCAGGTGCAGGGAAGGATATTCTTCCGAAACCTCGATGGCCAGACCGGGACGGACCCCGGGGGCAAGCTGTGCGTCGGGGGGCGGCAGCCAGCCCTCGACCGCCGCCTGAATTCCGCCGATAAGGGAGGCGGTATGCGCCTTGAGCTTTTCCGGGGAGTGGCTCCTCACCTCGCCCTCAAGGCGAACCGTTTCCGGGACGATGTTGGTCGCCTTGCCGCCGCTGATCAGGCCGATGTTGGCGGTTGATTCCTCGTCCAGGCGGCCGAGGGGGAGGGCGGCCAGGGCCTGGGCGGCAAGTTGGATCGCGTTGATGCCGCGCTCCGGGTGCAACCCGGCGTGTGCCGCCACGCCGCTGATGGTGCAGGTGAAATGGATGGCAGCCGGAGCGCCGGTGATAACCAGATCAACCCCGGTGCTGTCCAGGGCGTAGCCCATTTTTGCCCGGAGCAGGGAGGTGTCGAGGGCCTTGGCCCCAAGCAGGCCGATCTCCTCGCAGGTGGTGAAGACAAAATCGATGGGCGGATGGGGGAGGCCAGCCTCCCGGATATGCCGCATCGCCTCTATAATGATGGCGATCCCCGCCTTGTCGTCCCCGCCGAGGATGGTGTCGCCACTGCTGAAAAAGCGCGACCCCTTGCGGATGACCTGGACCCCGCAGCCCGGCTCGACCGTATCCAGGTGGCAATTGAAAAATATCGGCGGCCCATCCATAAGGGTGGCGGGGAAATGAATGATGAGGTTGCCGGTGTCGGATCCTGTTTTTGCCGCGGAGTTGTCCACCATGATGGCAGCCTCGGGAAATTCGCTGCGAAAGAGGGTGCGCAGAAATTTCCCCAAAGCCGCTTCGCGGCGGGATGGCGAATCTATCGAGCAGAGGGTCTGGAAGAGCTCGGCAAGACGGCTGTCATTGATTTTCATAATGCCTCATCATGATCTTGACGGAAAGGGAAGTGGAGTATTATTATTGAGAATAATTCTTATCTGTAAGGGTGTTCCGGTCGGCTGACTGCCTCAGGGGATCGCGTCATTGTACCCCTGCCCGGAATATTCATAAAGTGCAAATGCTATGGGCGGGTGGCCTTCGCCACCCCAGAAAACCACAGGCAATCAAAGAAAAAGGAGCGTAAGATGGCTGAGTTCGTTTGTGAAAAATGCGGGGCGAGCAAGGAAGGAAGGTGCAAGCCGAAGAAGTGCGCCGCCTGCGGCGGCGAGAGCTGCATGGTGAAAAAAGAGGAGAAAAAAGGAGGGGGGGGCGGTTGTGGCTGCGGCTGCAAGGCCGGGAAAAAGTAAGATCCCGACTCCGAAAAGGTGACCGAAGCGAAGCTCCCGCGAAAACGGGAGCTTTTTTTATGCAAAAACGCTAGAAAACGAGCAGAAGCGAGAAACACAGCCAGGCAAATCAATGAAGCAGGAGCGGAGCGAGGCCATGGACGCAGGGAAAAAGCCGGAGCTGCATACTGTCTGTTTTGCGCCAAGCGGGCGCACGGTGCAGGTGGCCGCGGGAAGTTCCATCATCAAGGCGGCCCGGGAGGCAGGCATCCATATCAATGCATCCTGTGGCGGCAGCGGGGTTTGCGGCAAGTGCCGGGTGATCGTCGAGGAGGGCTGGGTCGAGGGGGGGCTGAGCGAACGGTTGAGCCCCACGGAGCAGGAAAAAGGCTACCGCCAGGCCTGCACGGCAACGATCTGCGGCACGGTCAGCATCCGCATCCCCGAGGGATCGGGCCTCAAGGCGGGTGGGCTGGGCACGGCGGTGCCGCGCAGAAATCGCGCCAGGATGCATCTCTATGATATCCAGGATCTCCGGGAGGAGGGCATCTTTGTGCCGCCGGTGGAAAAACTCTTTCTGGAGGTGCCGAAGCCGCGGGCGGAAGACAACATGGCCGATGCCGGTCGCATTATCAACGCCCTGGCGAGTCAGTATGCTGAACATCGGCTCATCATCAGCCTGCCGGTGCTGCGCAAGCTGCGGAAGGCCCTCCGGGAGGAGGAATTCAGGATTACCGTTTCCCTGGCTCGCCCCGTGCAGAGGGAGGGGAAATCCTACCTCATCAACGTCCAGCCCGGCAACTGGACGCACCGCAACTACGGACTGGCCGTGGATATCGGCACGACCACGGTATATGGCGCGCTCATCGATCTCAACAGCGGCAAGGTGCTGGCCAGGGCAGGTGAGTACAACGGGCAGCTCGGCTACGGCGAGGATGTGATTTCCCGTATCATCCACGCGGAAAAGGAGGAAGGGCTGGCCAGGATGCAGGAGCTGGTGGCGGCCACCATCAATTCCATCATCGCCACCCTGCTCGCGCAGGCAAGGGCCAATCCGGGCGAGGAAAAAGGGGGGATCGGCCGCGAGGAGATCACCTCCATCACCCTGGCCGGCAATCCAACCATGACCCATCTTTTCTTGGGGCTCGAGCCGCACAATATCCGCCGTGCCCCCTATGTCCCGGTCACCACCTTTCTGCCGCCGATCAGGGCCACCGACCTGATGCTTGACCTGCCTTCCTATGCGGTGGCCCTGGTCTATCCGCTGATCTCCAGCTACGTGGGCGGCGATATTGTCGCAGGCGTCATGGGCTCGGGCATGTATCGAACCGACCTGGTCACTCTCTATGTCGATATCGGCACCAATGCGGAGATCGTGGTGGGCAACCGGGAGTGGCTGGCCTGCGCCGCCTGCTCGGCGGGTCCGGCCTTCGAGGGCGGCGGGATCACGCACGGCATGCGCGCTGCGGCCGGGGCCATCGAGGATTTCAGCCTCAACCCGGAAACCCTGGAGCCGATGAACATCACGGTCGGCAACAAACCGCCGGTGGGGATCTGCGGCTCCGGACTGCTGGTGATGATCGCCACCTTCCTTGAGCATGGGGTCATCGACCGCGGCGGCAGGTTCAACCGAGCCCTCGGCAGCGAACGTATTCGGCAGGGCAGGAGCGGCCATGAGTTTGTGCTGGTTTGGCAGCAGGAGGCAGGCGTTGAGAGCGACATCGTTCTGACCGAAGTCGATATCGAAAATTTCATCCGGGCCAAGGCGGCCATCTACGCGGGGATCAAAACCCTGGTCGAGCAGGTGGGGCTGCGCATGAGCGACATCGAACAGGTCATCCTCGCCGGCGCCTTCGGCAGCTACATCGACCTCGATGCCGCCATGGGCGTGGGGCTTCTCCCCGAGGTGGAGGCAGGGCGGGTGCTCTATGTGGGGAACGGTTCCCTGATGGGAGCCTGGATGAGCGGGGTGAGCAACCACATCCGCCGGGACGTGGTGGAGGTGGTGCGGAAGATGACGAGCTTCGAGCTCTCGGAGGTCGCCTCCTTCCAGGAGCAGTACATTGCCTCGCTTTTTCTGCCCCACACCGACCTCAGCCTCTTTCCGGCGGTGAAGAAGAGAATGGAGAAGGTTGGAGGGGGAAGGTAAAGATTACAGCAATCAGCTGTCAGCGAACAGCGCGTGACGTAAAACCGAACAACGCAGAGCCGCAAAGTCGCAACGGGTAGTATAAAAAATCTTTGCGTCTTGGCGTGCAGCATTGCCGGAAGACCGGCAGCTGACGGCTGATAGCACCTATGCGGCGAGGTCGATATTGCCGTTCAGGGAGACCTCCATGGCCCGGGCCGGGCAGACGGAGACGCAAAGGCCGCAGGCCGTGCATTTGTCCTCGTCAAAGACCACCGCCATGTCCGGCCGGTGCAGGGAGAGGGCGCCGGTGGGGCAGATGCCGGTGCAGGCCCCGCACTGGTAGCATTTCTCGTCATCCCGGCGGATATTGCCGGCGAGGCTCTGCACCGTTACCCCCATCTCGCCAAGATAGGCGAGGCCTTTCTTGACGTTGGTCTTGTGGCCGACAAATTCGATGACCATGACCCCTTCCTGCTGCATGAGGATGGTGGCCTTGAGGATATTGAACTGCAGATCGTATTTCTTTACCAGATTGCAGATGATCGGCTGGTCAATGACCTCTTTGGGAAACTTCAGGACATAGAGTCGGGTGTTCATGCGGGTGCCTCCAGCAGGGCGGTAAGCGTTTTCAGGATCGCATCCACGGCGGGTGCGGTCGAGACGGTAAAAATCGTGCCTTCAGGCAACTCTGCCGGCGCCTGAAAGCGCTCCTTCTGTTGCAGGTAAATCTCCCAGCGGCCATCGGAAACCGCGCTGGGGTCAAGAGCCCTCTCCGCCATGCGCCGCTTCATCTCCTCTTCCGGGCAGACACAGAGTATGAAGTATACCCGAACTCCCAGGCTGCGGGCAAGGGTGCGCACTGCCTCGCGGTCGGCGCGGTTCTGGTAGGAGGCGTCGAGTACCGTCCCCCTCCCGGCCAGGAGATCCTGCCGTGCCCGCGCCAGCAGGGCGGCATAGGTTTTTTCCGTGAACTCCCGGCGGTAGATGCCCTGATCCACGGAGTCGCGCTGGCTGGCGGTGGGGGCGAGGCCGGCCAGCTCCTTGCGCACCACGTCGGAGTTGTGGTAGCCAAGCCCATTGCGGCTGGCCCAGGCCTGGGCCAGGGTGCTCTTGCCGGTGGCGATCAGGCCGAAGAAGACGAAGAGCTCAGGCTGCGGCATAGCGTTCGGCAAGGGCAAAGTATTTTTTCGCCTGGGCCAGGCAGGTTTCCTTGGTGGCCGCATCCACCTCCGGGGCATGGGCGGTGAAGAGGCCGATCTTGCCCCGGACATAGGCGCGGTAGCATTTGTAGAAGTTGAGCATGCTCTGGAGGGAGTCGTCGCCGGATGCCTTGCCGAAGCTGTCGATAAAATAGGCGGAAAGGTCGCCCAAGCCATGAAAATCGAGGTCCATGGCGAGAAAGGCCACGTCGCTCGCCACGTCGCAGTAACGGAAGCGCTGGTTGAACTCGATGCAGTCGTAGATCTGGATCGGATCGTCAAGGCAGATATTGGCCGAGTAGAGGTCGCCGTGGCAGTCGCGGATCCGGCCCGCGGCTCTCCGCTGGGCAAACAGGTCTTCCCTGGCCAGAAAGGCGCGGGCGTAGGAGCTGATCGCCTCGTACTGCCCCCTGCCCAAGGCCGGGCAGCCTATGAAGCTCTGGGTCTGCTCGAAATTTTCCAGGACATTGACGCTGACCGCCTTGGCGGTGCCGAATTTGCTGATCTCCTCCCCGCCTTCCGCCTTTGCGTAAAAGGGGACCAGGATGGCGACGATGCGGTCGATGGTTTCGCGGTCGAGCCTGCCTGCGGCGATCACCCGGCCCATCATCTTCTCTTCGGGCATCCGGGCCATCTTCACCGCATACTCGACCGGTGCCCCCGGTCCATCCAAAGAAAAGGTTCCGTCCTGCCCGGTGATGGCCACCAGCCCCAGATAGAGCGCGGGGCAGAGGCGCCGGTTCAAAAGAAGCTCCTGCTCGCAGAAGTATCGGCGCTTCTCCAGGGTGGTGAAGTCGAGAAAGCCGAAGTCCACCGGTTTTTTGATCTTGTAGACAAAATCCCCGGCCAACAGCACATAGGAAATATGGGTCTGCACCAGCCTCACTTCCGGGGCGGGATGCGGGTAGGCGGCAGGGGAGAGCAGAAAGCGGATACATGCCGGCAGGTTTGCTTCAGCCATGGGCAACCTCGTTAAAAAGAACCAGGAAACAGGGCCAGGAGGGCACCTTAACAGAAACGCCGGTTTCCGTAAACCCCGGAGAAGCGCCTGGCGGCGGGGAAGGGGGGGCAGGAAAAAAAGCTCAACTTTTTTGCCGAATATCCCGATCTAACCAGTGAAGGCACAATCAAAAAACGCAAAGGAATCGTGATGATGAGCAGAAGCAGCCTCGACATTCTGATAGTGGACGACACCCTGGTCATCCGCAACATCATGAAAAACCAGCTCCAGCGTATGGGTTTTGCCAACATTCACGAGGCGGCGGACGGCAGCGCGGCCCTCAAGGTTCTGGAGAGCAAGAAGATAGATCTGATCATCTCCGACTGGAACATGCCGGTGATGAACGGGGTGGAGCTGCTGCGCCAGGTGCGGAGCAGCGAGGAGCTCAAGGAGATCCCCTTCATCATGGTGACGGCCGAGGCGACCGCGGCCCGGATCAGCATGGCCCTGCAGCTCAAGGTCAACGAGTTGATCCTGAAGCCCTTCACCCTGGAGATCCTGGAGAAAAAGGTGCTCCAGGTCATCCATTGAGCCTTGGCGGCGGCGCAAGCAGCCTGGGCGGAAGCGGATCGAGGGCCTTCAGCTTCTGGAGAAGCAGAGCGAGGTTTATTCCGGCAGGCACCGCCTGCCGCTCTTTTTCCAGCACCGCCACCGCCCGGGCCGCCATCTTGGCTGCCGCCTCTTTGTAGCCGTATTCCAGCTTGATATAGACCCCCGCCGCCCGGATCAGGGCTTGCAGGATCTTCTTTTCTCCCCCCGTCGCCTTGTGCCAGGCCTCTTCCAGAACCTCGTGGACCTCAAAAAAAAGTCCGAGATCCCAAAGCACCATGCCGCGGTGCAAGGCGTCGTCATAGCCATTGCGCCGGATGCTTTCCAGGGCCTGGCCATAGCGCGCGAGGCGGTCCACAAGGTAGGCGTTGTAACAGGTGGGCAGGCCCATGGCCAGATACCGGTCGGCAACCTGCCTGACCGGCGCAGGATCATCCTCAGCCAGGCCCTGTGCCAGTGCTGCGGAGAGCTCGTTTCTGAGGTCGCGGCTCAGGCGGTCCTGGAAGGGGTCGAAAATCTGGGTTTTGCACATGCAAACCAGCCTACCAGAGGAGAAAAATGGAGAAAAGAAAAAAGGGGGGGCGCGTCGCGGAGAGCAGCGCCGAGGCGGAAAAGGCCGTTGACTTCGCCGGCCGCAGCCGGTATCTACTCGCTGGTGACGATGGTTTTCCGGCGGCCGAGGGGCGTGGCCCGTAAAGAGCAGGGGCAAGGAGAAAAAATGTTCGACGACAACGACAGACAGCTGATTCAGGTCATCGGCGATTTTCTGGAAATGGGCCATGTGGAGAACATCCTGGCCATGTTCAAGCAGGATCCTTCCCATTATAAGCTTACCGGCGAGCTGCTCAGAGACGAGCGCTTCATGGTGCGCATGGGGGTGGCCGTGCTCTTTGAAGAGCTGAAAATCCTGCGGCCGGCGGAAATACCCTTGGCCATTCCGGCGCTGGTGCCGCTGCTTACCGAGGAAACCCCGTGGATGCGCGGCGAGGCGGTGAACATCCTCGGCATCATCGGCACGGACGAGGCGCTCGCCCTGCTTCGGCCCCTGGCCGGCGACCAGGAGCCGCAGATTCGGGAGATGGTGGCGGATATCCTGGCCACAAGCTGAGAGCCTTTAGCTGACAGCTTGCGGCAGCAGGCTTGATTACTCCTTCCAGTCCGGACGCAGGGCCAGTTCGGTGAGCTGGCGCCGGGCCACCGCCGCCGGCGCCTCGGTGAGCGGGCAGGTGGCCTTCTGGGTTTTCGGGAAGGCGATCACGTCGCGGATGGAGTCGCGGCCCAAAAGGATCATCATCAGGCGGTCCAGGCCGAAGGCCATGCCGCCGTGCGGCGGGGCCCCCAGCTCCAGGGCCTTGATGAGGAAGTCGAACTTGTCGGTGACCTCTTCTTTGGAAATCCCCAAAGCGGCAAAGACCCGGTCCTGCATCTCCTGCTGGTGGATGCGGATGGAGCCGCCGCCGATCTCGGTGCCGTTTAAGACCAGGTCGTAGGCGCGGCTGCGCATCCGGCCCGGCTCGGTTTCAAGCAAGGGGATGTCCTCCTCGTTGGGCGCGGTGAAGGGATGGTGCACGGCCACATGCCGCTTGGCCTCCGCATCGTACTCCAGGAGGGGAAAGTCGCAAACCCAGAGGAAATTGAACCGCTTCTTGTCGATGAGGCCAAGCCTTCTGCCCAGCTCCAGGCGCAGCTCGGAAAGCGCCTGGTGCACGACGTTCGGCTGGTCGGCGACAAAGAAGAGCAGGTCGCCCGGCCGGGCGCCAAGGGTTTTGGCCATCCCCGCCCGTTCCTCGTCGGTAAAAAACTTGGCGATGGGCGACTGCCATTCGCCATCTTCCTTGACCTTGACCCAGGCCAGACCCTTGGCCCCGAAGTTGGCCACATAGGCGGTGAGGTCGTCGAGATCCTTTCTGGAAAAATGGGCGCAGCCGCTGGCGTTGATGCTCTTCACCATGCCGCCCTTTTCCACCACGGTGCGGAAGACCTGGAAGCCGCAGTTCCTCACCTCCTCGGTGAGGCTGATCAGCTCGAGGCCGAAGCGGGTGTCCGGCTTGTCGCAGCCGTAGCGCGCCATGGCCTCTTGATAGGTCATGCGCGGGAAGGGCAGGGTCAGCTCCAGGCCGATGGTCTCCTTGAACAACCGCTTCATCAGCCCCTCGCCCACCGCGTAGATATCCTCCTCCTCCACAAAGGAAAGCTCCATATCCACCTGGGTGAACTCGGGCTGGCGNNAGAGCTGCGGCGACTGCGGCAGGGCGTAGAAGGTGCCGGGATTGACCCGGCTGGGAACCAGGTAGTCGCGGGCGCCTTCCGGGGTGGAGCGGGTCAGCACCGGGGTTTCGATTTCCAAAAAGTTCAGCTCGTTGAGGTGATTGCGGATGGCCTGGGCCGCCTTGTGGCGCATGACCAGGCTTTCCGCCATGTGGGGTCTGCGGAGATCGATGTAGCGGTATTTGAGGCGCAGGGTGTCGGAGACTTCGGTTTCCTCGTCCAGGGGAAAGGGCGGGGTCTTGCTCTGGTTGAGGATACGCAGTTCGTCCACCAGGATCTCGATCGCGCCGGTGGGCAGCTTGGGGTTGACCATGCCCTCGGGCCGGGGATGCACGGTACCCCTCACGGCCAGGACCCACTCGCTTCGCAGGCCATGCGCCTTGGCATGCACCGCGGCATTGACCTCGGGGTTGAAGACGATCTGGGTGAGCCCCCAGCGATCGCGCAGGTCAATGAAAATGACGCCGCCATGGTCGCGGCGCCTGAGCACCCAGCCCATGAGGACGATCTCTTTGCCGACATCGGCGTGGGTCAAGGCATTGCAATGGTGACTGCGTTTGAGTCCTCCCATGGATTCCATAGGACTGCTCCTTTTTGGTTAATGAAAAATTGAAAATGCACAATGAAGAATGAAGGGACTTGACTCGCCTCCCATTCTTCATTCGTAATTCGTCACTCGTTCCCGCTGATTGCCGCCGCAAGCAGGGCGCACACCGCCTCCGGCTCTCCGACCAGGCGCACGGGCTGCTGCTCCTTGCTCGCCATGTCCCGCAGGACCGCCTCGCCTTTGCTGAGCTCCTCCTCGCCCAGGATCAGGGTGAAGCGGGCCTTGGCCCGGTCTGCCTGTTTCATCTGGCTTTTCAGACTCTTGCCTTCAAGGTCGGTGGCGACCTGCAGGCCCTGGCGGCGGAGGAGATGGATCAGCGGAAAGGCTGCCTGCACCGCGGCCTCGCCCAGGGCGGCGACAAAGAGATCGGTCTTGGCGGCAAGGGCTTCTGCGCCATTCTGCTGGGCCAGCAGCAGGACCAGCCGCTCCATGCCCATGGCAAAGCCGATGCCCGGCGTGTTCTTCGGGCCGCCCAGCTGTTCGACCAGGCCGTCGTAGCGGCCGCCCGCCCCCACGGCTGCCTGGGCGCCCAGGGCGTCGGTGAGCAGCTCGAAGGTGGTGCGGGTGTAGTAATCAAGCCCCCGGACCATGAAGGCGTTCACCCCGTAAGGGATGCCGAGCTGGTCCAGGCTGGCGCGGGTTTTGGCGAAATGGTCGGCACAATGCTGGCAGAGATGGTCAAGAATTAAAGGCGCCTCTTTATACTGCTCCTGGCAGTGGCTGCTCTTGCAGTCGAGCACCCGCAGGGGGTTGCTCACGCTTCGCCGCTGGCAATCTTCGCAGACCTGCCCTTGGCGGGCGGAGACGAAGGCGACCAGGGCTTCCTTGTAGGCGGGCCGGCAGGCCGGGCAGCCCAGGGAGTTGATCTGCAGGCTCACGGAAAGGCCGAGTTCTTCCATAATCAGCCAGGCCATGGCGATCACCTCCGCGTCGAGGCGGGGATGATCGAGGCCGAGCACCTCGACGCTCATCTGGTGGAACTGCCGCAGCCGGCCCTTCTGTGGCCGTTCGTGACGGAACATGGGGCCAACGGTGTAGAGACGCTGCACCGGCAGCTTTGCGGCAAGGCCGTGTTCAATGAAGGCGCGCAGCACAGAGGCGGTGCCCTCCGGCCGCATGGTCACCGAGTCGCCGTTGCGGTCGCTAAAGGAGTACATCTCCTTTTCCACGATGTCGGTGGCCTCGCCGATGGAGCGGGCGAAGAGCTCGGTTTTTTCGAGAATCGGCACCTTGATCTCGGCAAAGCCGAAACGGTGAAAGATATTCCTGGCCGTTGCCTCGACATGCTGCCAGAGCAGCACCTCGTCCGGCAGGATATCCTTGAAGCCTTTCAGGGCCTGAATGCTCATGCTGCTCCTCGCTGCGGGCAAAAAATACCCAGGGCAAGCCCCGGGAAAACAATCTAACTCAAGAAAAATTGGGGAAAAACATGCATTTTTATCCCACCTCCGGCCAAAAGTCAAGCATTGCCCGGACCCGACCCTCAGCGCAGGCCGGCATGCACGGTTTTCAGGCAGCGGTCCATCACCACGGTCAGGCCGGCGGCCCTGGCCATGGCTGCGGCCGCCTCGTTGGCCACCCCTTCCTGCATCCAGACCCCTTTCGCGCCGATGCGGATGGCTGCCGCCACGATGGGCCCCACCTCTTCGGAGCGGCGGAAGATATCGACAAGGTCCACCGGCCCCGGAATCGCGTCCAGGTCCGCGTAGCAGGGCAGGCCCAGGATCTGCTCCTGGCCGGGGTTGACCGGGATGACCGTATAGCCGGCCGCAATCAGGTAGCGGGCCACCTGATTGCTCGGTCGGGATTCCTTGGGGGAGAGGCCTACCACGGCAATGGTGCTGCTGGTGGCCAGAAGCGTTTTGATGGCGGAAAGATCGAGGAGCATGGGGGGTCTCCCGGAAGAAGTTGGCGCAAGGGTGCAAATCTGCATGAAAAAGCAACGAAAGGTTATTATAGTGAAAACTTTCCTTCGGCAAGTGGAAAAACAGGGAGGCAACGAGGCGAAGCATGTGCCAGATGAGTATAATTCTTGAGCAGGACGGCAAGGAGGAGATAATCCTCGAAAACGCCTCCCTGCTCGAGGTGACCCAGGATGGGGTGCGGGTTGCCGCCCTTTTTGAGGAGCCGCGGCTCATCGAAGGGGCGACGGTCCATTCCGTTGATTTTCTTCGTGGCCGGGTGCTGGTGCGGAAAAAAGAAGAAAGGGCCTGAGATGAATCCGAAAACAACCGTTGAAAAGCTGCAGGTGCTTCTGCCCCACTGGCTCGAGCACAACGAACACCATGGGGCGGAGTTCAGGAAATGGGCGCAGGAGGCGCGTCAGGAAGGGCAGGAGGCGCTGGCCCGGATTCTCGACCAGGCCGTGGAAAGCATGGCCGCCACCGACGCGGTCCTGAAAAAGGCCCTGGCCGAAATTGGCGGGCCGAAGCAGGAGGGCCATCATCACCACCACCATCATCACTACGACTGAGTCGTCAGCCCCTCATTTTTGATGACGTCGCAAAAAGACGCGACGTCATCTGTTTTGGCTTCGGATGTCTTTGATTTTGTGGCGCTGACCTTTGTGTTTTTGATGAATTTGCGAGACCCTCATTTTTCAAAGGGGCGCAGGCTGGAGACGCTGCCGTGTTCCAGCGCTTCCAGGGTGGCCACCACCTTGAGCAGCCAGAATTCTTCCGGCGCGGCGCTGATCTGGCCGCGCAGGCTGTCGCTGAGCCAGTGCGAATCCTCGGCCAGGCTGTAGAAGACGCTGTCGATCCCGAAAAAGCCGTCGAGGATGTGGGCGGCGGTGTGGACGAGCTTGCTCTGGAAGCCCTGGGGCAGGTGGAGGAGATCCTGGAAATCCCTGGTGCCGGCGGCGCGCAGGTCGGCAAAGAGCCTGGCCAGCACCTGACGGTTTGCGGCGATCCCCTCTTCGAGCCATGGCCAGAAGCGGCTGTCGGTGGCCGGGCAGGATTCGGCCGCGATCACCCGCACCGTGTCGTACTGGACCAGGGGGGTGCGTTCAAGAAAGCGCAGGGCGTGTGCCTTGCTCCGTTCGAGGTCCGGCCCCAGCAGCAGGATCCGGTGCGATACCTCAAGCCTCATGGCCCCCTCCTTTTCTCTTTTCGTGCCGCTGTGCCGATATTCAACCGAAGAGCGGCAGCCGGGCAATTTCCATGAAGCTGCTCGCATGGTATTCCGCGGGCAGATCCCGATTCTTGAAGGCGATGAGCCGCATGCCGATGGCGGCGGTGTGCTCCCGGTCCACCTGGGAGTCACCGATGTAGATGCTTTCTTCCACCCGGCATTGGCAGTGGGCGAGAATCTGGTGCAGCGCCTCCGGGTGCGGCTTGGGGTTTTCCACGTCAAAGGCGGTCACCACCTTGTCGAAGAATTCCGTGAGGCGGAACATTGCAAGCACCGGGGCCATGGTGGAGGTGCGGTTGGTGCTGATGGCCGTTTTGCGTTGCGGGCGGAGAAAATCGAGGAATTGAGGGAGATCGGGCTCCATGATCATGTGGCGCAGGTAGGGGGTGTAGTCGAGCCCCTGCCGGTAGGCGTCCGCCGCGGCCAGATCCTCCGGATAGTTGCGGAAGATGTGGCGCACGGAATCCATGACATGGTGCATGTGGACGTAGTCGAGCTCCGCGGCGTCCATGGGCGGATGGCCGAAGTGCTCCAGCATGTGGTTGTAGTAGACCCGGTTGGCGTGTTTGGAGTCGAACATCACGCCGTCGCAGTCGAAGATCACCAGTTTCAAAGCAGCCATTGTGAAGAGTCCTTGCCAACTTGCCCGCTTCGAGCTATGTACAGGCTTTTACCGCACGGGCGGTGAAGGCAGCGCAAGAGGCGGAAGTGAAGAGCGGTTCGCGAACCCCTCCTCTTTACCGAACATGGCGGGCCGCTGTCAAGGTGGTTGCGCCTGCCTGCGCGTCCGCCGCCGATTTCCATCCAGTCCCCCAGGGGGGTGCCATGCAGGACAGTACTGATTTTCTCGTCATTGGCAGCGGCATCTCCGGCCTCTCCTTTGCCCTCAAGGCCGCGCGGCTGGGCAAGGTGACCATCATCACCAAGAAGGCCAGGGTGGATACTGCCACCAACCTGGCCCAGGGCGGCATCGCCGCCGTGCTCTCCGCCGACGACTCCTTCGCCCTCCATATCGAGGATACCCTGCGCTCCGGCGCCGGCCTCTGCCATGAGGATGTGGTCAGGCTGGTGGTGGAAACCGGTCCGGAGCGGATTCGGGAGCTGATCCGGCTGGGGGTCGATTTTCAGCACGACAATGCCGACCCCGACCATCTCGATCTGGGAAGGGAAGGGGGGCACTCGGCACGCCGCATCGCGCACGCCATGGATTTCACCGGCCGGCAGATCGAGGAGAGCCTGCTGGCGAGGGTGGCGGACAATGCCAATATCACGGTGCTGGAAAATCACCTGGCCGTCGATCTTTTGGTCAGCTCCCGGACCGGCACCCGCTATCAGCCCCACGGCAGCTATACCGATCAGTGCCTGGGCGCCTATGTTTTCGATCGGGCCACCGGGAAAATCGACACCTGGCAGGCCCGGGTCACCGTGCTCTGCACCGGCGGCACCGGCAAGGTGTACCTCTACACCACCAACCCCGACATCGCCACCGGCGACGGCATTGCCATGGCCTACCGGGCCGGGGCCAGCGTGGCCAACCTGGAGTTTGTCCAGTTCCATCCCACCTGCCTCTACCATCCCATGGTGAAGAACTTCCTCATCTCCGAGGCGGTGCGCGGCGAGGGAGGGCGGCTCATCGACAAGCACGGCCAGGCCTTCATGCAGAAGTATGATTCCCGGGGCGATTTGGCCACCCGCGACACGGTGGCCAGGGCCATCGACAGCGAGATGAAGATGAGCGGTGACGACTGCGTCTATCTCGATATCAGCCACCAGCCAGCGGAATTCCTGAAGAAGCGCTTTCCCACCATCTACGAGAAGTGCCTTTCCCTGGGCATCGACATGACCAGGCAGCCGATCCCGGTGGTGCCGGCCGCCCACTACATGTGCGGCGGCGTGCTCACCGACCATTGGGGCCGTACCAACATCGAAAATCTTTTCGCCTTCGGGGAAACCGCCTGCACCGGCCTCCATGGCGGCAACCGCCTGGCCAGCAACTCCCTGCTCGAAGCGGTGGTCTTTGCCCATCAGGCCTTTCTCGCCTGCGAGGGAGAGTGGCCGGCTCTTGCGGCCGCGCCGCTCGCCGAGGTGGCGGCGTGGTCTGCCGGGGAGGCGCGGCGCATCGAGGAAAATGTCCTGGTCAGCCACAACTGGGACCAGATCCGCCGCCTGATGTGGAACTACGTGGGCATCGTCCGCTCCCTGAAGCGGCTTGCCCTGGTGCAGGAGCGGCTGCAGGTGATTGTCAACGAGGTCAACCAGCATTACCGCGACTATATCCTCACCCCGGATCTCATCGAACTGCGCAACATCGCCCAGGTGGCCCAGCTCATTGTCCGTTGCGCCTGCAGCCGCAAGGAGTCCCGCGGCCTCCACTATCTCGTCGATTTTCCGCAGCCGGACGATCTCCGCTGCCGGAAAGACACCATCCTCAGGCGGCGCTAACCCCCCCCTCTTTTTTCCGCCATCCCTCTCCTTCCTTGCCGTCCAGTGTCTCCCGGCAACGTGCCGTGGTGGCTGGCATGTTAGTGTTTCGTTAAGCGCTTTCATTTCTAACTGTTCGATTTTGCATGGTAAAATCTTTTCGTGGCCAGGGATTTTTTGCTTGACGATGCTACCACAGGTAGTGCAATAATGTTTCCCGAACACAACATATCGTGTCCTCCCTCTTCGGAGAGGAGGTTTTTTTATTAATTGCTTTATCACCAGGAAGGAGCGGGGAATGGGAGTCGTGATGCCACTCAATGCGGAGAAGGGACGGCCGGAACAGAACAAGCGGATGTTCAAGGAGGACAGCACCGATCTCGCCCTCTTTGTCCGCTCCTCCCAGGACGACATGACCGGCTGGGACCGGCACCGCATTGTCGAGGCCCTGCTGCGGGAAACCTTCATCGACCGCGACACCGCGGAAAAGATCAGCCTGGACATCGAGGCGACCATCCAGAAGGGCAGGGTCAAGACCGTCACCGGCCCGCTGATCCGCGAAATGGTCAATGCCAAGCTCCTGGAGCTGGGGCTGGAGGAGGCCCGGCGCATGCATACCCGCCTCGGGGTGCCCCTCTACGACGTGGACCAGCTCCTGGTCCAGCACAACAAGGAAAACGCCAACGTGCCGCACGGACCCGAGGCCACCAACCTGACCCTGGCCGAGGGGATCAAGAAGGAGTATGCCCTGCTGCATGTTTTTTCCCCGGATGTGGCGGACGCCCATCTCTCCGGCGACCTGCACCTGCACGACCTGGGCTTCATCGACCGGCCCTACTGCTCTGGTCAGTCCCTGGAGTACATCAAGAAGTTCGGCTTGAACCTGCCCCATGCCCTTTCCATGGCCAAGCCGGCCAAGCATGCCGAGGTGCTGCTCGCCCACATGGTCAAGTTCGCCGCCGCGCTCCAGAGCCACTTCGCCGGCGCCATCGGCTGGGATGCCATCAACCTCTTCTATGCGCCCTATCTGGAGAGCTTGAGCGATTACGAGGTCAAGCAGCTCGCCCAGATGATGATCTACGAATTTTCCCAGCAGGCCGTGGCCCGCGGTGGCCAGGCGATTTTTTCCGATGTCAATATATACTGGGAGGTGCCCAAGCATTTTGAAAACGTGGAGGCCATCGGCCCCGGCGGCACCTATACCGGCAAGACCTACGGCGAGTATGAAAAGCAGGCCCAGCGCTTCGCCTGGGCTCTGTTCGAGGTGTACAAGGAGGGCGACGCCGCCGGGCGGCCCTTCTTCTTCCCCAAGCCGCTGGTGCACATCACCGAGAAATTCTTCAAGACCGAAGGCCATATGGACTTTCTGCACCACATCTGCGAAGTGGCCTCGGTGAAGGGCAACACCTATTTTGTCTTTGACCGCGGCGAAACCGCCAAGATCTCCGAATGCTGCCGCCTGAGCTTCAAGCTCGAAGCCACCGACCTTGAAGACGCCAAACAGCCCTGGAAGATGCGCTACTCGGCCCTGCAGAACGTCACCATCAACCTGCCCCGCCTCGCCTACCGGGCCAAGGGCGACGACACCCGGCTCTTTCAGCTTCTCACCGAAAAGCTGCAGCTTGCCGCCAAGGCCCACGAGCAGAAGAAGAAGTTCATTGCCAAGCTGCTGGCCCTGGGCAAGGGAGGGCCACTTGCCCTGCTGGCCATGGATCTCGACGGGCAGAGCTATCTCAAGCTGGACCGCTGTTCCTTTTTGATCGGCATGGTGGGGCTCAACGAGCTGATCCGGGTCCATCTTGGCGAGGAGCTGCACGAGTCCGAGGCAGCCATCAAGTTCGGCCTCAAGGTGATCGCCCACATGAACCTGGTCTGCAACAAGCTGGCCGAGGCCATGGGCATGAAGTTCGTTCTCGAGCAGACCCCGGCCGAGAGCACGGCCTTCCGTTTCGCCAAGCTCGACCTGGCCCATTTCGAGGCCGAGGCGGAAAAGGTGATCCAGGGCGACAGGAAGAGGGGGGAGGTCTACTACACCAATTCCACCCTCTTCAACGTGGGCGCCGAGTTGGGCCCCATCGACCGGGTGGAGCGGGAAGGACTCTTTCATCCCCTGATCGAGGCCGGCTCCATCACCCATATCTGGCTCGGCGAGGCCCAGCCCGACAAGGAGGCGCTGGCCAATTTCGTGATCAAGGTATTCCGGCACACCCAGAACGACCAGATCGCCTTTTCGCCGGAATTCACCGCCTGCATCGACTGCGGCAAGACCAGCCGGGGCTTGAGCGAGAGCTGCCCCTACTGCAACTCGCAGAACGTGGACGGCATCACCCGGATCACCGGCTACTTCACCAAGGTTTCCAGCTGGAACAAGGGCAAGCTCGGTGAGCTGCATGACCGCTACCGGAACGTCAACCGTTTCAACAATTGAGGAGGAACCTCTGCCATGACCCTGTTTACCAAAAATGACTGCACCCTGTGCGAGCAGCTGAAAAAGCAGTTCGACCTTTCCGCCATGGAGGTGCGCATCGAGGTGCTCGACAATAACGACGCCGGCGCCCTGGCGCATCTTGCCTGGCACGGCCTGGTGGAGACGGCCCGGAAAACCCTGCCGATCCTGGTGCTGGACGATTCTTCCGCCGTGCAGGACTTCACCCATATCGAGGATCATCTCCTCGACCGTGCCGCCCGCTATGGCGTGTCCGGCAAGCGGGCGAGCCGCCAGGCGCGCTGCGAGTCCGGCAGCTGCGCCCTCCAGTAGCAAGCGGTGCGGGCAGGGGAAAAAAGGGTGGGCGGGCGGAGTCTGGACCGGGGGCAGTTTTCCCCAGGCTCCCCGGCCCTGCCCCCGATCCGCGGCTTTCTGGAAAGTTCGTTCATCGACTGGCCAGGCCGGCTCTGTGCCATCCTCTTTGTGGGCGGCTGCAATTTCCGCTGCCCCTTCTGCCACAATCACCCCTTGGTGCTCGCCCCGGAAGCCCTGCCGGAAATCCCCTTCGCGCACATCCTGCAGAGGCTCACCCCCCGGCGGAAATGGCTGGACGGCATCTGCATCTCCGGCGGCGAACCGACCCTTTCCCCGGCTTTGCCCGGGCTTATCGGCTTCCTCAAGGACGAAGGCTGGGCGGTCAAGCTCGACACCAACGGCAGCCGCCCGGAGGTGCTGGAAACCCTGCTGGCCGGGAGGCTCCTCGACATGGTGGCCATGGATGTGAAGGCGCCACTTGTTCAGGAAGCCTATGACCGCTGCGCCGGGGTGCAGGTGGATCTGGCCAGGATCGCAAAGAGTGTGAATCTGCTCCAGCGGAGCGGTGTTGCCCATGAATTCCGGATAACGGTGGCGCCGGCGCTCCACGGCGAAGAGGATATCCTGGCCCTGGCGCGGCAGCTGGCCACGGCGGGCTCCCGTCTCAAGCTCCAGAATTTCAACCCGAAAACGACCCTGGATCCGCGCTTTGAAGGGAAGCAGGGCTTTGCCCCGGAGGAGTTCGGCCGCCTGGCCAGGATCGTCGCCGAACTGGCCGGGTCCTGGGCCTGATTCCGGGCCCTGAAAAGCATTTCAGGTAATTATTCTGAACAGTTATTCATGTTTTGAAAAAAAGAGAAGAGCGGCGCTTGACAAAGAGAAAAGCATATAGTATTCAATGGCATCTTAAATCAGTGAATAAGGTACATTTCACATAATAGTTAAATCTTACAGCAAGGAGGAGTATCATGCCCACGATCGAGCATAATGGTTCAAGCTTCACCGTTGACGAGGACGGCTTCCTGACCAAAGGCATGGAAGAATGGAATGAGAATTGGGTTGAGTACGTAAAAGGTGTGGAAGGTATCGGCGACCTCACCGACGAACACCGCAAGGTTATCGACACCCTGCAGGAGTACTACAAGAAGAACGGTATCGCTCCCATGGTTCGTATCCTTTCCAAGACCACCGGCTTCCCCCTGAAGCGCATCTACGAGCTGTTCCCCTCCGGTCCCGGCAAGGGCGCTTGCAAGATGGCTGGTCTGCCGAAGCCGACCGGCTGCGTATAAGCCCGCTTCGTTTTGTTGTGTCCTTGAAAGAGGAGAAGGCCTGGGGCCTTCTCCTCTTTTTTTTGCATACTCCGCCCCGGCGATCTTCCCAGCGGGCGCCGTCTCTTCTGCCGGCCGGCCCGGCAAGGCTTTCCTGATCCTCCTCCCGCTTGACCGCCGCCCCCGCCCTCCGCAGGTTGCTTTCTACCGGCGCGAACGTTCTCGTCTCCTTGCAGAATCACAAGTCACGCTGGCCACCGGCAAGTCGGGATCCGTTGTTCCGTCGCCGCGCGGGAGAGGCGGCGCTGTTTGCCAGGCGCAGGCGCAGGAGTGGCTTTGCCGCCGCAGGGCAGATTGTCTCTGAATGTGTGTGGGGTTTTGCCCGGAAGTGGGCCTGCGCTTGGCGGCAGGAAAGGGCGCCAGGGGTGCGCGGAGATCGGGGCAAGGGCGTGAAAAGAGAGGAAAGGCAGGGAGCACAGTGGTTGTTCGCGGACAACCAGCGCTCTGGCCGCATCAAAAAAGCATTTCCAGAAAACGATTATGGTACTGGGAAAGATCCTGGTTGCACTCGCCGCAGAAGAACTTGATCTCGCCCAGCACCTGGGATTCATCCCCTTCCTGGGTGAAGCTGCCGTCGGTGTTCTGGAGGTAGCGGGTGGTCAGCACCACGCCGTCGGCGATCTCGAAGAAATCGACATCATTTCCGCAGTGGGGGCAGCGGATCCGCGCGCTGCTTTTCTGGGGAATATTCCTGGGGGTGAGCATGCCTGTTTCCATCCTGCTCCTCATGAAAAAAGATGGGGTGGCCCCATGCTTTTGCAAATCCGCGAACTGTACGACATTCAGATGGAAAAGTCAATTGTGCTTGCGAAAAGCCTGCTCGCCTCGCGGCTCAACTATGACGGGCTCGCACAAAGGTGCCTAACACAAAATCAAAGAGATACGAAGCGAAAACAGATGTCGTCGCGCCTTTTTGCGACGTCATCAATTATAGCGGATGGCAAAAGGGGCGGCATCCCCCAGGGGGCGCTCCTCGCTGCTGGTGACCCTGTCCACCCGGGCCAGGGGCGAGCCTGATGCGAGCCAGGTGAGCATTGCCTCGACCTGCCCCACCTCCCCCTCCAGCACCACCTCCACCGAGCCGTCAGCCCGGTTGCGCACCCAGCCGCTCAGGCCCAGCCGCCTCGCCTCGTTCTGGGCATAATCCCGAAAATAAACGCCCTGCACCAGCCCTTCCACCCGGGCCACTACCCGCTTTCGCTCCATACGCGTCAACCCCTTTCCCAGTATTGCCCCGCCAGGCCCTGATCAAGGCCCCAGCAGGCGCAGAAATTCTTCCTCGCTTACGACAGTCAAGCCCAAGTCGCGGGCTTTTGTCAACTTGCTTCCCGGGTTTTCCCCCAGCACCACATGGGTCACCTTCCGGTTGATTGCCGAGGCGACCTGCCCGCCCAGGGCCTTGACCCTGGTCTTCGCCTCGTCCCGGGAGAGGGTGGCGAGGGAGCCGGTGAAGAGGAAGAGGGTGCCGGCCAGCGGCCCTTCCGCGCCGGCGACCGGCGCCTTCTCCTCGCTGCGGACCCCAAGGGCGGCCAGCTCGGCCAGCATCGCCGCCACGCCCGGGTCTTGAAAGTAATCCACCAGGCTGGCCGCCACCTGGGCGCCGACTCCTTCGATTTGCAGAAAATCTTCTTCCCCGGCCTGCCGCAGCGCGGCAAGGGAACCGAAGCGCCGGGCCAGGATCTGGGCCGTCACCTCGCCCACATGGCGGATGCCCAGGGCGGCGAGGAGCTTGGCCAGACCAGGGGACTTGCTGGCCTCAAGGGCGCGGATGGCGTTCTCGGCGGACTTGGCCCCCCAGCCAGGCAGGCCGCTGAGGTGCTCCGCCCGCAGGCGGTAGAGGTCGGGAATGTCCCCCACCAGCCCCTCGGCGACAAGCTGCTCGATCACCTTCTTGCCCAGCCCCTCGATATCGAGGCCCGACTTGCCGGCAAAATGGATGAGGGCCCGCAGCCGCTGGGCGGGGCAGTGGGCATTGGGGCAGCGGATGGCCGTTTCGCTCTCGGCCTTGACCAGGCGGTGGCCGCAGACCGGGCAGAGTTCCGGGATGCGGATCGGCTGTTCGTCGCCGCTGCGCAGCTCCTGCACCGGCTTGACCACCTCCGGGATGACGTCGCCGGCCCGCTGGACCAGGACGGTATCGCCGAGCAGCAGCCCTTTGCGGAGGATTTCGTCTTCGTTGTGCAGGGTGGCCCGGCTCACGGTGACCCCCCCGATCTGCAGCGGTTCGAGGATGGCCACCGGCGTCACCGCCCCGGTGCGGCCGACGCTGAATTCCACGTCCAGGAGCCGGGTGGTGGCCTGGGAGGCTGGGAATTTGGCGGCGATGGCCCAGCGCGGGCTGCGGGCCTTGGTGCCCAGACGCTGCTGGGCGGCGAAGTCATTGACCTTGACCACCATGCCGTCGATGTCGTAGGCGAGCTGCCGGCGCTTTTCCGCAAGCAGGGCGAACTGCTCGATCGCCTCGTCGATGCCGGTGCACAGCCGGACCAGGGGGTTGATCTTGAGTCCCAGCCGGCCGAGATAGGCGAGCAGCTCGGCCTGGCTGTCGCAGGGCAGGCCGGTGGGGTCGCCTACCCCGTAGGCGTAAAAATCCAGGGGCCGGCTGGCGGTGATCTTCGGGTCGAGCTGGCGCAGGGAGCCGGCCGCCGCGTTCCTGGGGTTGGCAAAAAGATTTTCACCGGCCGCGGCTCGTTCCTGGTTCAATTTTTTGAAGGCGGCCAGGCCGATGAAGACCTCGCCGCGCACCTCCAGCCGGGGCGGAAGCGTGTCGGTCCCGGAAGCGAGCAGGCGCAGGGGGATGGTCGGGATGGTTCTGAGATTCTGGCTGATCTCTTCGCCTACCCAGCCGTCGCCCCGGGTGGAGCCCTGGACGAGAATGCCGTTTTCGTAGACCAGCTCCACGGCCAGGCCGTCGAGCTTGGGCTCGGTCATGTAGCTGAGCGGGGTGCTGCTTTTCAGGAAGCGGCCGATCCGTTCGGCAAATTCACGCAGCTCCTCTGCTCCGAAGGCGTTTTCCAGGCTGAGCATGGGCACCCGGTGGGCGGCCTGGGCGAACTGGCTCAAGGGGGCGCCGCCCACCCGCCGGCTGGGCGAATCGGAGGTGATCAGCTCCGGATAGCTGGCCTCCAGGGCGAGCAGCTCCTGGAAGAGCGCATCGTACTCCGCATCGGCGATGAGCGGATCGTCCAGCACGTAATAGCGGTGGGCGTGGAGGTTCAGCTCCTCCCGAAGGCTCCGCAGGCGGGCGGCCGCCTCCTCCCTGCCGACATGGGCGAAAAGAGGAAGCTGCGCCATCAGGAGGGCTTGGCGAGGAGCTTGCCGCCCACGGCGATATTTTCGTGCTGCTCCTCATCGACGAAGATGATGATGGACTCCGTGGGCTTCCGGGTCACTTCACTGATCACCCTGGTCACTCCGGCGCACATTTCTTCCTTCTGTTCCTTGCTGAGTTTTCCGGCCAGGCGGATGCTGACGTAGGGCATGGTCTCTCCTTTGCGGTTATTTTCTTTACGGGCCTGTGGACTTTGCCTAATATACCGTAAAAGTTATAAGAAATGAAGAAAGAGAAAGATGCCGTCGCTCTTGCGGGTCTGGGCGCGGGCAGGGGAAAAAGAGATGCGACCGCTCATTCTTGTGACCAACGACGACGGCATCCAGG
>DDXK01000043.1 GCA_002347185.1 Desulfobulbaceae bacterium UBA2262
CATCTCCAGCACATCCGGCATGTGGGCGGTGGCCGAGGTGTCGAGGATGGCGATATCGACCTCGTTGTGGACGATATCGAGCACCCTGGTGACCAGGACGCCGATGTTGAGGCCGATGGCCTCGCCTGGCTCCAGATAAACCTGGACCCCGTACCGATCCTGCACACGGTTGATGGTGGCACAGAGGAGGTCGATGTCATACGCCTCCCTGGTGATGTGGTGGCCGCCGCCGAAGTTGACCCATTGCATCCCGGAGATGAACTCGCCGAAGCGTTCTTCAAAGGCCTGTACCGTGTGGGCCAGGGCATCGCTGTTCTGCTCGCAGAGGGCATGGAAGTGCAGCCCCTCGATGCCGGCGAGCAGTTCGGGCCGGAACTGCTCGCGCACCACCCCCAGCCGGGAATACCTGCCGCAGGGATTGTAGAGATCCACCCCCACCTCGGAATACTGGGGATTCACCCGGATGCCGCAGGAGATCTTCCTGCCCGCCCCCTCCACCCTCGCCTTGAAATGCTGCCACTGGTTGAAGGAGTTGAAAACCAGGTGATCGGCGCATTCGAGAATCTCGCCAAACTCCTCGTCCGCATAGGCAGGGGCATAGACATGCACCTCGCGGCCGAACTCCTCGGCGGCCAGGCGCGCCTCGGCAAGCGAGCTGGCGCTGGCGCCGCGCAGCACCTCCCGGATCTGGTCAAAGAGGCTGAACATGGCAAAGCCCTTGAGGGCAAGGAGGATCCTGGCGCCGGTGCGACGCTGCACCGTAGCGAGGATGGCGAGATTCCTGGCCAGGGCGGCCCGGTCGCAGACAAAGCTCGGGGTTGGCACCCGGCTCAGGTCGCAGTCGATGTTGACCACCTGGTGGCCCGGCCCTTCCATACCGCCGCCCGCCATGACTAGGCCAGCTCCTTCACTTCCCACGGCAGGCCGTGGTGGTTGAGCTTCTCCATGAAGGGATCCGGATCGAGCTCCTCCATGTTGAAGACCCCCTGTCCCCGCCACTTGCCAGTGAGCATCATCATGGCGCCGATCATGGCCGGCACGCCGGTGGTGTAGGAGATGGCCTGGGAGCCCACCTCGCGGTAGCACTCCTCATGATCGCAGACATTGTAGATGTAGACCTTGCGCGGCTTACCGCCCTTGACCCCTTCCATGACGTTGCCGATGCAGGTCTTGCCCTTGGTGCGCGGCCCCAGCGAGGCAGGGTCGGGCAACAGCGCCTTCAAAAACTGCAGGGGGATAATCTCTCTGCCCTCGAACATGACCGGCTCGATGCCGGTCATGCCCACGTTCTGCAACACCTCCAGGTGCTTGAGGTAGTTGTCGGAAAAGGTCATCCAGAAACGGATGCGCTTGAGGCCCTTGATGTTTTTCGCCAACGACTCCAGCTCCTCGTGGTACATGAGATAGGCGTTCTTTGGACCGATTTGGGGGAAATCGAAGCTCTGTTTCACGCTCAGCGGCTCGGTTTCGATCCACTGGCCGTTCTCCCAGTACTTGCCCCTGGCCGTCACCTCGCGGATGTTGATCTCGGGGTTGAAGTTGGTGGCGAAGGGATGGCCGTGGTCGCCGGCGTTGGCGTCCAGGATATCGATGGAGTGGATCTCGTCGAAATAATGCTTTGCCGCATAGGCGGAATAGACGTTGGTCACCCCCGGGTCAAAACCGCTGCCCAGAAGGGCCATGAGGCCCTTCTCCCGGAAGCGGTCCTGGTACTCCCACTGCCATTTGTAGCAGAACTTGGCCTCGTCCGGCGGCTCGTAGTTGGCGGTATCGAGATAATCGACCCCGGTTTCCAGGCAGGCGTCCATGAGGTGCAGATCCTGATAGGGCAGGGCCAGGTTGAGTACCAGGCTGGGCTGCACTTTCTTGATGAGGGCCACGGTTTCCGCGACATTGTCGGCATCGACCCGGGCGATTTCGATGTCGCGACCGGTCCGCTCCTTGACGGATTTCTGGATCCCCTCGCACCTGGCCAGGGTCCGGCTGGCCAGACAGATCCTGGAAAAAACCTCGGGCACCTGCGCGCACTTGTGCGCCACCACGCTGCCGACGCCGCCGGCCCCGATTATCAACACATTACCCATGGCACCCTCCTTGCTCGTTCATCTCACACTCCAAAAAAATCCGCCGGTGTCCGCATGCCACACCAAGCACCCGCCTCTTCTCCACAGCCACTATACACCAAGCGCGCAGCTTTGACACCTTGCAACCTGCTCCCCCAACGGCCCATTCTCTCCCCTCCCCGCAAAAAAGAGCGGCCGAAAGAACTTTCGCCTAGATGGTTGACAAGGCGGAATGGAAGGTGTATATGTTGCGTCACCATTGCGGATGGGGGCCGTTAGCTCAACTGGTAGAGCAACTGACTCTTAATCAGTAGGTTTGGGGTTCGAGCCCCCGACGGCCCACCAGAAAATTCAAGGGTTTCCGGATGATTCCGGAAACCCTTTTTTTATGCGGCAGCTTTCCCCGGAGCGACTCCTTTTTCTTCCTGATCCCGAAATGGGCAATCTCCGATCCTGCTCGGCCGTCTCACTGTTTCCCCGCCCAAGAGTCCCCCGCATGGCAGGCTGAGCCCCCGGCCCTAAAATAAATTTTTCTTGATTTGGCAAGGAAAAAATCTTTTCTAATGATTTTTAATATGCAATTGTGTTGCGTAGCGTCGCGGCACTTCCTTCCCAAGGATCATCCATCACAGCACATCCCATTTGAGAGGTTATTTTGGTCAGAAAAATCATCAATCGTTTCCGTGACAGGATAAAACAATTCGTCAGCGAACGGGTCGGCCGCAAAGAAGCCCTGACCGAGCCACTCCCGGAGTCGGCCCCGGAAACACTGCCGCCCAGTTCCCGCCGACGGCGCAGGAAAAAAGAACCGCGTAACCCGGCCATCCCGGAGAATCTGCGTCCGCAAGGCAGCCAGACCACAGAGGAACAAGCGGAGCAGCCCTGGGACGACACCCTCTTCGCGGTACCCAAGGAAGAAGGGAAGATCCGCTTCCACGATCTCGACCTGCCCACGGAGATCATGCACGCCATCTTCGATTCGGGCTTTACCTACTGCACCCCGATCCAGGCCCAGGCCCTGCCCCACACCCTGGCCGGCAAGGACGCCACCGGTCGGGCCCAGACCGGCACCGGCAAGACNNGCTCAGACCGGCACCGGCAAGACCGCAGCCTTCCTCATCACCATCTTCACCCGCCTGCTCCGCACCACCCCGCCGGGCAAACGACGGCACGGAACGCCCAGGGCCCTGATCCTGGCGCCGACCCGCGAACTGGTCCTGCAGATCGTCGAGGACGCCCGCGAACTCACCAAATACTGCTCGGTCACCACGGTGGCCATCCTGGGCGGCATGGATTACCAGAAGCAGCAACGTCAGGTGACCGAACAGAATGTGGACATCATCGTGGCCACCCCCGGCCGCCTGCTCGACTTCAAGCGCCAGCAGTATGTCCACCTCGACCAGGTGGAAGTGCTGGTCATCGACGAGGCGGATCGCATGCTGGACATGGGCTTCATCCCGGATGTGCGCCAGATCGTCCACTCCACCCCCAACAAGGACAAGCGCCAGACCCTGCTCTTTTCCGCCACTCTTACCCCGCAGGTCATCAGCCTCGCCTCGCAATGGACCAGGGATCCGGTCACCGTGGACATCGAGCCGGAACAGGTGGTCACGGAAACGGTGGACCAACTGGTCTACCTGGTGACCAGCCGGGAAAAGTTCCCGCTGCTCTATAACATCATTACCCGACAGAACCTGGAACGGGTGATGATTTTCTGCAACCGCAAGGACGAAACCCGCTTTCTCGCCGAAAAACTTGGCCGCTACGACATCCAGTGCGCCATCCTCTCCGGCGACATCCCCCAGCAGACCCGCACCAGGACCCTGGAAAACTTCCGGGCCGGCAAGATCCGGGTGCTGGTGGCCACCGATGTGGCGGGCCGCGGCATCCACGTGGATGGGGTAAGTCATGTGGTCAACTATACCCTGCCCATTGACCCGGAGGATTACGTGCACCGCATCGGCAGGACCGGCCGGGCCGGCGCCACCGGGACCTCGGTGAGCTTTGCCGACGAGTCCGATTCCTTCCAGCTGCCGGACATCGAGGAATTCATCGGCAACAAACTTGCCTGCATTCACCCCGATCCAGCCTGGCTGGAGGTTCCGCCGCCCAGCAGGCCGGCGAAAAAACGGGAGCCTTCACAGGAGGGCGAACGACGGCCCGGTCAGGGCGGCAAGCCCCGCTCCGGTGGCGGTCACCGCCGGCCAGGCGGCAGCGGCAGAAGGTCGCCCTCCAGACCGCGCTCGTAAGCCCAGGCCATGGCCCTCCTCACCCTCAAGGACCTCGCCTTAAGTTACGGCGGCCTGCCGCTTCTGGACGGCATCGAGCTGCAGATCGAGGCAGGAGAGCGCATCTGCCTGGTGGGCCGCAACGGGGAAGGCAAGTCCTCGCTGATGAAGGTTATCGCCGGAGAACTTGAGGCCGACCGGGGCGAAATCATCCGCCAGAAAGGGCTCAAGATCAGCCGCCTCAGCCAGGAGGTGCCCCGCTCCACCTCCGGCACCGTCTACGACGTGGTGGCCGCCGGCCTTGAAGCCCTGGCCGGCCTGCTCACCGCCTACCACAACGCCAGCCAGCGGCTCGCGCACGACCACTCCGAGACAGGCCTCTCCGCCCTGGCAAGAGCGCAGCAGACCCTGGAGGCGGCCAACGGCTGGCAGGCCAATCAACGGGTGGAAATGGTGCTCTCCCGCCTGGAACTGCCGGCGGATCAGCCCTTTGCCGAGCTTTCCGGCGGCCTCAAGCGCCGGGTTCTGCTGGCCCAGGCCCTGGTCAGCGAGCCTGATCTCCTCCTCCTGGACGAGCCCACCAACCATCTCGACATCGCGGCCATCACCTGGCTCGAGGAGTTTCTCCTCAATTTTCCCGGCACCCTCCTCTTTGTCACCCACGACCGGATGCTTCTGCAAAAACTGGCCACCCGCATCGTGGAGCTGGACCGGGGCCGCCTCTACAGTTGGCCAGGGAATTTCGCCACCTATCTCCGCCGCAAGGAAGAGCTCCTCGCCGCCGAGGAGTGTCAGCAGCATAAGTTCGACAGAAAGCTGGCCCAGGAAGAGGCCTGGATCCGCCAGGGCATCAAGGCCAGACGAACCAGAAACGAGGGACGGGTCCGCGCCCTCATGACCCTGCGCAAGGAGCGGGCGGCCAGGCGCCAGCAGACCGGCAGGGCCACCCTGCAGATGCAGGAGGCACAAAGCTCCGGCCGGCTGGTGGCCGCGGCCGAAAATGTCTCTTTCTGCTACGGCGAAAAAACGGTCATCAAAAATTTCACCGCCACCGTGATGCGGGGAGACCGCATCGGCATCATCGGTCCCAACGGCGCGGGCAAGTCCACCCTGCTCAAACTCCTGCTCGGACAGCTCACCCCCCAGTCGGGAAGCGTCAGACTCGGCACCCGCATCGAATCCTGCTACTTCGACCAGAACCGGGAAGAGCTCGACCCGGGAAAAAGCGTGGCAGACAACGTGGCCGACGGCCACGACAAGGTCATATTCAACGGCCAGCCGCGCCACATCATCGGCTACCTGCAGGACTTCCTCTTCAGCCCGGCCCGCTCCCGCTCGCCGGTCTCCATCCTCTCGGGCGGGGAAAAGAACCGGCTGCTCCTGGCCAAGCTCTTCACCCGGCCCTTCAACGTCCTGATCATGGACGAGCCCACCAACGACCTCGACGTGGAAACCCTGGAGCTGCTCGAGGAGCTGCTCCTCGATTTCAAGGGCACCCTGCTCCTGGTCAGCCATGACCGGGCTTTCTTAAACAACGTGGTCACCAGCACCCTGGCTTTCGAAGGGGCGGGCAGGATTATCGAATACGCTGGCGGCTACGACGACTGGCTCAGTCAGCGGCAGGAGGCCGCCCCGGCCCATCCGGCCGCCAGGGCCGAGAAAAGCCCCAGGAAGGAACGGCCGAAAAAGGAAACGCCCCACAAGCTCTCTTACAAGGAAGAGCGGGAGCTGGAGACACTGCCCGGGCAGATTGAGGAGCTGGAAAAGGAACAGCAGAAGCTCTATACGCAGATGGCTGACCCGGGCACTTATCAGGGCGAGGGCACGGCGATCGCCACGGCCAAGGCGCGCTTGGAAGAAATCGAGCACTCCCTGGAAACCGCCTTTGCCCGCTGGGAGGAACTGGAAGCGCGCAAAGGCGCCGGTCCCCTCTGAGGGGAGCCTGGCCAGAGCAGCACGCGCTTTCCCCATCCTTGCAACGTGCAGGAAAAGCTATGCCACAGTTGATTCTCATCGCCGCCATGGCGAAAAACAGGGTCATCGGCCGGGACGGCAGGATTCCCTGGCATATCCCCGAGGAACAGCAGCGCTTCAAGGCGATCACCATGGGCCACACCCTGCTCATGGGCCGCAGGACCTACGAGTCCATCGGCAGACCCCTGCCGGGCCGGCGAACCATTGTCATCTCCCGGCAGCACGACTATGCCGCGCCGGGCTGCCGGGTGGCCGCGAGCCTGGGCGAGGCGCTCTCCCTCTGCGCGCAGGAAGAAAAGGTCTTCATTGCCGGGGGCGGCGGACTCTATCAGGAGGCGTTGCCCCTGGCCGACGCGCTTATCCTCTCCGTCCTGGACCGCGAAATGGCCGGGGATGTTTTCTTCCCCGCATTCGAGCCCTCACATTTCCGGCAGATCGCGGCGGAACGGGTGGAGGGCCATGAGCCCTACACCTTCACCGTTTTCCAGCGCCTGCGCTGAAGCGCGCTCAGCCTTTTCCCAGAACCCGCCGCACGGCCTGGGCCACGTCGTCGATGAGCAACGGCTTGAGCAAAAACTCCCGAATCCCCAGAGCCTTTGCCTTTTCTTCGTTGATCACCTCGCTGAAGCCGGTGCAGAGGATGATGGGAATATCGGCCCGGATGGCAAGCAGCTGCCTGGTCAGCTCGGCACCGGTCAGCCCGGGCATGGCCATGTCGGTGAGAACCAGATCGAAGTCCCCTGGGGTATCGGCAAAAAGGCGCAGGGCTTCCCGACTGTCGCAAACCGTATCCACCGCATACCCCAATCCGGCCAGCATCCGGGCCAACACCCTGGCCAGCGATTCCTCGTCATCGACAATGAGTATCCTCCCGCGGCCCCGCGGCAGGGGCGCGGCCGCTGCCAGCACCTCCTCGCGGGCGCCTTTCCCCTGAATTGCCGGCAGGTAGACAAAAAAAGCACTGCCCCGGCCCGGCTCGCTCTCCACCCGAATCGTCCCGCCGCAGGCCTTGACGATGCCGTGCACCACAGAGAGGCCGAGGCCGGTGCCGTCCCCCTTCTCCTTGGTGGTGAAATAGGGGTCAAAGGCCTTGGCCGCCACCTCGGGGGTCATGCCGCAGCCGGAGTCGGCAACGACCAGCTCCAGGTAGTCGCCCGCGGAAAGGGTCCGACTCCGCACCAGGGCGTGCTCTTCGGCAAGGAGACGCGGCGCGAGGGAAACCCTGAGCAGCCCGCCCGTCTCGCGCATGGCGTGGTAGGCATTGGTGCAGAGATTCATGATCACCTGATGGATCTGGGTAGGGTCGGCCAGCACCGCTCCGCAGCCGGCCGCGATCTCCTGGCGGATTTCGATATTGGCCGGGATGGAGGCGCGCAGCAGCTTCAGGGCCTCCTTGACGATAAGCCCGATCTCCACCGGTTGCGGTTCCTGCTCCGCCTGCCGGCTGAAGGCGAGGATCTGCCGCACCAGCTCCTTTGCGCGTTTTCCAGCCCTGATCACGTTTTCGAGATCACTGGCGATTTCGCTTGCGGCCGGCACCTTGTAGCTGGCCAGTTCGGCATAGCCGAGGACCGCGGAGAGGATATTGTTGAAATCATGGGCAATGCCACCGGCCAGGGCGCCCATGGCCTCCATCTTCTGGGTCTGTCGCACCTGTTCCTGCAGGCGGAGCCTTTCCTCCTCCGCACGCTTGCGGCCGCTGATGTCACGGGAGATGCAGAGAAAACCCAGAGCCTTGCCCTGATCGTCCTGCACCGGCGCGATGATGGTCTCACCCCAGAAGGTCTCTCCTCCCCGCCGGCGGTAGAGCATCTCCCGGGGAGGACGGGGGCGCCCCCCCGCCTCCGAAGCATCGCCCCCCGACAGCGCCTGGCGCCCCTCCTCTCCAGCGGAAAGCATGGTCATGGGCTGCCCGTCGAGCTCTGTGAACTCGTAGCCGAAGATCTCCAGGAAGGCCGGGTTCACCATGACAATCCTGCCCTCCTGGTCGGCGAAGAGTACCCCCTCGGGCAGGGCATGGAAGATGGCCTCGAATTCGGCGGTGGTCCGCCGGAGGGCGTCCTCGCCGCGCTTGCGCTCGATGCCCAGGGCGATCTCGTCTGCCACCGCGGCCAGGGCCCGCAGAGCCATTTCCGAAAGAGGCTGCCGGGCAAAAAGGGCCATGACCCCCAGCAGCCTTCCCTCCACCAGCAGGGGGTGTCCGGCAAAGGCCACCATCCCCTCGCGCTCGACCCACTCCTGATCGGTGACCTGCGGATCGCCGACGATTCTGTTGGTCAGATGCGCCTTTCTGGTTGCCGCGATGTTGCCGATCTTGGTGGCGCCGTTGATGGCAATGCGGCCGTGGGCGCCGTCAAGATGGGTGTAGAGGCCGGCGCTGGCCTGCAGGCGGAGATGGCCCTCCTCATCCTCGTCCACGACCCAGAGTCTGGCAAAGGCGGCAGAGAGCTCCCGGGCGATCGCCTCGCAACAGGGCTGCAGCATCTCGCGCAGGCTGCGGCCGCTGGTGAGGGCGACGCCCACGTCGGCGGCAAGCTTGAGCAGGGAAAGATGCTCGGCCATGGCGAGTTGGGCCTGCTGCCGCTCGCTGACATCCCGGACCACGGCCAACCGCAGGGGCCTGCCCCCGGAAGAAACAACGGCGCCGCGCACCTCCACGGCAAAAGGAGTGCCATCGGCGCGCCGATCCATCGATTCAATGGTCTGCTGGAGTTCCTCCACCCCGGCGACCAGAAACTTCCCGAAAAAGGAAAGATAGTCCGGATGCACCAGCTCGCGGCCATGCATGCCGACCAGCCGGTCGTGGGGGTAGCCATACATCCGGCAGGCCCGCTCATTGGCCTCGACGACGAGCCCGTTTTCAGAAAAAAGCAGGAAAGCGTCGTTGGCCGAGTCAAAGAGCCCCTGGTAACGTTGCGCCGATTCGGCCAGCGCGTCCGAGAAGTGCGACATGGAACGCTCATACCTGCGGAGGAGCAAAAAAAGGAAGAGGGAGGTGACGGCGATGAAAAGCCAGCCCTTGTAGGCCTGGAGGATGGTGAGGGCGGTGGCCCCGGAGGCGAGGCTGGCCAGGAAACGGTCGGAAAAATAGATCCAGAGCACCCCGAAGAGGAGGTAGGAGAGAAGAATATGCCAGATCGCCAGATTCCTTTTCAACATGCCGGCCCCCCCGCCGTCCGGACATCATAGCACAAAGGTGGAGAGAGGTCACAAAAAAACCGGCGGCGTCTCCGTGGACGCACGCCGGCTTTCGCCCCGCCGCTCCCTGCGGATCAGACGCGGGTCAGATGGCGGTATTTGATGCGGTGGGGCTGGGCCGCGGCCTCGCCCAGACGGGCCTTCCTGTCCTCTTCGTACTCGGAGTAGTTGCCGTCGAACCAGACCACCTGGGAATCACCCTCAAAGGCCAGGATATGGGTGGCGATGCGGTCCAGAAACCAGCGGTCATGGCTGATCACCACGGCGCAGCCGGCGAAATTCTCCAGAGCCTCCTCCAGGGCGCGCAGGGCGCTGACATCGAGGTCGTTGGTGGGCTCGTCCAGCAAGATCACGTTGGCGCCTTCTTTCAGCATGCGGGCCAGATGTACCCGGTTGCGCTGGCCGCCGGAAAGGAGGCCAACCTTTTTCTGCTGCTCGGGGCCCGAGAAGTTGAACCTGCCCACATAGGCGCGGGAGTTGACCTCGCGGTTGCCCATGGTGATGGTTTCCTGCCCTTCGCTGATGGCCTGCCAGATGGTGTGCTCGGGATTCAGGACATCGCGGGACTGGTCCACATAGGCGAGCTTCACGGTCTCGCCCAGCCGGATGCTGCCCGCGTCCGGTTTTTCCTGGCCGGTGATCAGCTTGAACAGGGTGGATTTGCCGGCGCCGTTNNGTTGGGGCCGATCACCCCGACGATGCCGCCGGGCGGCAGGGAGAAGTTCAGGTTCTCGAAGAGCAGTCGATCGCCGAAGGATTTGACCAGATTTTCCGCCTCGATGACGGTCTTGCCCAGCCGCGGGCCTGGCGGGATGTAGATCTCAAGATCCTGGGCCCGCTTCTCCGCCTCCTTGCTCAACAGATCCTCATAGGCCTTGATGCGGGCCTTGGACTTGGCATGCCTGCCCTTGGGGCTCATCCGGATCCATTCCAGCTCGTGCTGCAGGGTCTTGCGGCGCTTGCCCTCCTCCTTCTCCTCCTGGGACAACCGTTTCTCCTTCTGCTCAAGCCAGGAGGAGTAGTTGCCCTTC
>DDXK01000046.1 GCA_002347185.1 Desulfobulbaceae bacterium UBA2262
TCGGCGGCGCTGCCGCCGTTGCCGAAGATCAAAAGCTTGTTGCCGGCCTTGATGGTCTCGATCATCCAGAGGGCGAGTTGTTTGAGCTCGGCAAGCTGGCCCTGGTAGAGGGCTTCCTTGGCGGCGATGGATTGCTGCAGGCTTTCGGAAATCAGGCGGTCCATGCGGATACCTCGGAGGGGGTGGAAAAACTGGAATGGGTTCGGCTTTGCGCCGGCCCGCCGGGGAAGCAGGCTGCTCCCCGGAAGGCGGCTGACAACCTTAGTACAGCGGGAAGGCTTTGTCAACAAAGACGGGAAGATAGGACGCGAGTCAACGGCCGCCGAAAACCTTTTGCAGGATCTCGCTGGTGCGCTTGGCCGGATTTTCACGGATGGCGGCCTCTTCCCTGCCGATATAGTAAAAGATGCCCGCCATCCCCTTCTCCACCACATGGCCGGTGAGATTGGCCTTGACATCGGGGACAAAGGGGAGAGCCCGGTACTTGCCCATGGCCTGCTCGTAGAGCTGCACCGCGCCCGCCTCGGCAAGAGCCTGGTCGACGATGGGCTCCATGGCCCGGCCCAGACCGGGGGACATCCTGGCCTGGAAATATCTGGTGGCCGCATCGCTGGGGCCGCTGTAGATGGCCTTGACGTCGTCGATGGTCATCTCCGTGATCGCCTGCAAGAAGAGTTCCTTGGCCTTGGGGGTCGCCGCCTCGGCGGCCCTGTTCAGACGGAGCTCCAGGTCGTCCATCAGGCCGCCCATCCCCGCCTTGCCGAGTAAGCTCTTGACGGTGGCCAGCTCCCGGGGCAGGGGGATGTGGATGCTGGGATCGCCGTTGAAGCCATCGGCCGCGCCCAGCCGCCGCACCACGTTTTCGCTGCCCACCCTGAGCGCCTCCTTGAGCCCCGCCCCGATCTCCTGATCGCTCAGCGCCTGTCCTGGGCGGGACTGCGCGGTCACTCCCTGCAGAATTCCGCTCCCGGTTTCCAGCCAGCTGTTCGCGGCGGAAAGCGGGAGCGGACGCAACGGCAGCAACAGGCCAACGGTGACGACAATGGTGACAATCCTCTTTCGCATACTCTTCCCCTCCCCTGGTTCAGGCCGCCCTTTCACTGGCCGGCCGCTCATGGTTCTTGAGCTGGCCGGCTCCCGGCAGCGCAGGCAAGTTGCCTGGCGAGGAAGCGATCCAGCTGGCTGGCAAAATTCTGGCAATCCCTGCTGGCGAAGGCGGCCGGCCCTCCTGTTTCCACGCCGCTGCCCCGGAGGCTGTCCAGAAAATCACGCAGGGAAAGCCTTTCGCCTATGGTTTCCTGGCTGTAAAACTCGCCGCGCGGATCCAGGGCAAAGCCGCCCTTGGCAACGACCCTGGCGGCGAGGGGGATGTCGGCGGTGACGACCAGATCCCCGGCGGCAAGGCGGTTGACGATTTCACTGTCCGCCTCGTCGGGTCCGTGGGAGACCACGATGACGCGGACAAATGGGGAACGGAGAGCGGCCAACTGGCGATTGGCCACCAGGAAGAGCGGAAGCCGCAAGCGCTCGGCGGCGCGGAAAAGAATCTCCCTGATCGCCCGCGGGCAGGCGTCCGCATCCACCCAAATTTTCAGGCGGCCCGCCCCTGGATAGGTCAAGAAACCCTGGTGAAGGCGCGCTGGTTGGCCCCGCAAATCGGGCATTTCTCCGGGGCGTGCTCCCCTTCCACCGTATAGCCGCACACCTCGCAAACCTGGTAGTCCTCGCCGCTCAGTCCTTCCAGATTTTCCAGCGCCTTCCGGTAGAGCTCGGCATGGATCTTCTCCACCTCGTTGGCGAAGCGGAAGGATTGCTCGGCAGCCTTGTTGCCCTCGGCCACGGCCGTCTCGATCATTTCCGGGTACATGCTCTTGAATTCATGGGTTTCGCCTGCGATGGCGGCCTTCAGGTTGGCGGCCGTGTCCTCGATGGCCTTGAGGGCGCGCAGATGGGCATGGGCATGGACGGTTTCCGCGTGGGCGGCGGCGCGAAAGAGCTTGGCCACCTGCTTGTGCCCTTCCTTTTCCGCCTTCTTGGCAAAGGCGAGGTATTTGCGGTTGGCCTGCGATTCGCCGGCAAAGGCTTCCCAGAGATTTTTTTCCGATTTGCTCATGGTCTCTCCTTAATTTTGATTAAATATCAAGGTGCTGGATATAATACGATAATCATTATCAAACAACAAGATAATTCTTTGCAAATAGAATCAATCATAGTAAGTAGGTAGCATTTCGCATCGGCTGCGGGGCTGGATATGTCTATTTCCACCATCTCCAGCCGTGGGTCGCGACGGAAAAACGGCATTGGCGCCGTGTTCTATTGCCCCGCCTTCAGGCCTTTTCAATTGTAGAACACTTCGACAGGGAATTGACATGAAAAAAAGAATCTTGCTGCCGGACGAGGACCGCATCACCCAATGGTACAACGTCATGCCCGACATCCCAAACGGCATGGCTCCTCCCCTGAACCCGGCCACCAAGCAACCGCTCACCCCGGACCTGATGGCGCCCATCTTCCCCATGGGCCTGCTGGAACAGGAGATGAGCGACAAGAGCTGGATCGACATCCCCGAAGAAATCCAGGAGATCTGGTCCATCTGGCGGCCGGCGCCCCTGGTGCGCGCCAACTTCCTGGAGCAGGCCCTGGGCACCAAGGCGAAGATCTACTTCAAGTACGAGGGCGTTTCCCCCTCGGGCAGCCACAAAACCAACAGCGCCGTGGCCCAGGCCTATTACAACAAGCGGGAAGGGGTCAAGCGCCTGGCCACCGAGACCGGGGCCGGTCAGTGGGGCAGCGCCCTCTCCTTCGCCACCCACAAGTTCGGCCTGGAGTGCAAGGTCTACATGGTCCGTGTCTCCTACGACCAGAAGCCCTACCGCAAGTCGATGATGAACACCTACGGCGCCGAGATCGTGCCGAGCCCCAGCCCCGACACCCCCACCGGCCGGGCCATCCTGGAAAAGGATCCCAGCAACCCGGGCTCCCTGGGGATCGCCATCAGCGAGGCCCTGGAAGATGCGGTTTCCCGCGAGGATACCAAGTACGCCCTGGGCTCGGTATTGAACCATGTCTGCCTGCACCAGACCGTCATCGGCCTTGAAGCCAAGAAGCAGCTGGCCATGATCGGCGAAAGCCCCGACGTGGTCATCGGCTGCTGCGGTGGCGGCTCCAATTTCGCGGGCCTGGCCACTCCTTTCCTGCCCGACAAGCTGAACGGTAAGAAGATCCGCCTGCTCGGGGTAGAGCCCGCCTCCTGCCCCACCCTGACCAAGGGCGTCTACGCCTACGACTTCGGCGACGTCTCGGCCCGCACCCCGCTGCTCTACATGTACACCCTGGGCCACGACTTCATGCCGCCAGGCATCCACGCCGGGGGGCTCCGCTATCACGGCATGTCGCCCATCGTCAGCGCCCTGCGCCGGGAGAATCTGATGGAGGCCATCGCCCTCAACCAGCTGGAATGCTTCGAGGCGGGCGTTCTTTTTGCCCAGACCGAGGGGATCATCCCCGCCCCGGAATCCTGTCACGCGATCCGGGCCGCCATCATCGAGGCCACCAGGGATCTCAAGGAGCCCAAAACCATCCTCTTCAACCTTTCCGGCCACGGCCACCTCGATCTTTCCAGCTACGACAAGTTCTTCGCCGGCCAGCTCCACAACTTCGACTACCCGGCCGAAGCGGTGGAGGAGGCGAAGAAGCACCTGCCGAAGATCTGAGCCCGCCGCACAGCCATGGCTCTTTCCCGCGCCGCAGCCCTGTTTTCGAAAGCAAGGGGGCTGCGGCGCTTTTTTTTCTTCTCTGCGATCCTCCTCCTTTGCCTCCCCTCCCTTTCCTGGGCAGGGGCAGGCCATTCCCTCGAGAGCCTGGTGGAAAACGGCGGGATCCTCCTCACCAGGGGCGGAGCCACCCTCTACGCCCACAACCAGGATCGCCCGTTCATCCCGGCCAGCGTGCTGAAGATCGGCACGGCGCTGGCGGCCATCGAGCTCCTCGGCAGGGAGTATCGCTTCACCACCCGGTTCTATTACAACCCGGACCACGATTTGTACATTCGCGGCCTGGCCGATCCCCTGCTCATTTCCGAGGAAGTAGCCAGGATTGTCGCCGTTCTCCGCAGCCGCGGCCTCACCTCGCTCCGCAACATCGTTGTCGATGAGACCGGCTGCCGGCTTGAAAACAAAACCGAGGGAGCCACCAGCACCCTCAATCCCTACGATGCCCAGAACGGCTGTCTGGCGGTGAACTTCAACACCATCCATCTGGTCAAGGGCAAGGACGGCAGCGTGCATTCCGCCGAGGAGCAGACCCCCACCCTTCCCCTCATGCACGAACTGGCCAGAGGGCTGCCGCCCGGCACCCACCGGCTCAACGCCACCGCCGGCGGCGACCGGAGTCTGCGTCTGGTCGGGGAGCTGTTCGCCGCCATGTGCAAAGAACAGGGGGTGACCATGCGCGGCAGGATCATCCCCGCGCCGGTGCCGGAGGGGCTCAAACTCTTCTACGAGCACACCTCCAGCAGGAGCCTGGACGAGGTGCTGGCCGGGCTGCTCAAATATTCCAACAACTTCATCGCCAACCAGCTTTTTCTGGCCATGGCCGCAAAGCAATATGGCTGGCCCGCCACCTGGGACAAGGGCCAGCGGGCCGTGACCTCTTTTTACCGCAACGAGCTTGGGCTTTCGGAAAAGGATATCGTGGTCAGCGAAGGCTCGGGCCTCTCCCGCGAAAACCGACTGACGCCCAAGGCGCTCATCGCCATCCTCGCAGCCTTCAAGCCGTACGCCGGACTGCTCCCGGCCCAGGACGGCGTCCTTCTCAAGTCAGGCACCATGACCGGCATTTACGCCTATGCCGGCTACTTTCCTGCCGGCGACAGGCTCGACAGCTTCGTCGTCATCCTCAATCAAAGGGAAAACAACCGTGACCGCGTTCTGGCCCTGCTGCGGGCGCTGCATGAAGGAGGGAGGGCGGGGAAGGATTGAAAAGGCAGGCGCCGCGTCGAGAGATGAGCGGAATGAACAGCTCCTTCATGGGAATTGCGAATCGTATCGCACCCTGATCACGTCTTTGCTGATACAAATATCGTGGATGCCGACCCATACCGTTTTGTTTTTGGTTTGGTTTATCGCTTCAACCGGTCCTTGGGTTACCTTGCCGAACTTAACGATATCGTTCAGCTCGAAGCAAAAATCCGCCCCCGTATCCATTGGCGAGAAGACCATGTATTCGTCAGTGTCTTTTTTGCCGAACAGGTAACGCGGTGATTCACTTGACGGGAAGATCGATTCAATTGTGACTTTCATCTTTCTCCTTTTTTGATGGTGGCAAGAACAGCCGGCCTCTTTAACCGTCCGGCTGATGCGCTGATTGATTCTCTCATATTGCGATCGTATGTGATAGGGACTGGGAAGTCAAAAGGAAAACCTTCCCAGTCCTATCCCCTCTCAAGCCGCACCATGCTTTCCAGATGGGCGGTCTGGGGAAACATGTCCACCATTCTCGCCTCGGCCAGGCGATAGCCGCCGGCAACGAGCCCGGCAAGATCGCGGGCCAGGGTGGAGGGGTCGCAGGAGATATAGACGAGCCGGCTGGCGCCAAGGCCGGCCAGAAGGGGAATCAGCCCGACGCAGCCGGATCGGGGAGGGTCGAGGAGGATGAGGTCGAAGTGCTCTCCGGCGGCATCCAGGCGGGCCACGGCCTGGGCGGCGCCCTCGCGGCTGAAGGAGCAACGCTCGCCCAGGCCGGCCTGCTCGGCGTTCAGCAGGGCGCTGCGGATGGTGGAACGCTGCTGGTCCAGGCCGGTGACCCGGCAGCCTCTGGCGGCCAGAGGAAGGGAAAAATTGCCCATGCCGCAGTAAAGATCGAGCACCCGGCAGGGGAGCAAATCCCCGGTCCATTCCAGAAGCAGGCGGATGCAGTTTTCGTTCTGCCCGAGGTTCACCTGGCAGAAGCCTCCCGGTTCGAGGGCGAGGCGCAGGGGCCGCCCGCAGAGTTCCGCGGGAAGCGAAAAGGCCATACGCAAGTCGCCCAGGCTCTTCTCGCCACCGGCTCCGAAGCAGGGGCCCACGGCCTGGCCCTCCACGCTGAAAACCACCCCGGCCAGGAGGGGGAGTTCGGCAGAGAGGGCCTGCGCCGCCTGCCGGTCCGCGGCCCTCTCCTTGCGCCGCTGGTGGAGCAGGAGCAGAACGGTTTTCTCTTCCGGGTTCTCCTGCAGCTCCACGCCAGTGCTCTGCGCGAGCAGCTTCAGCAGATGCGGATTCCTGGCCAGTTCGGCAAGGAGCCGGTTGCTCGCCTCCCCGGCCAGCGGACAGGAACGGATTGGGATCAGACGGTGGCTCTCCCTGGCATAGTATCCCGCCACCCCGTCCCGGACGTGCAGCCGGATGCGCTGCCGGTAACCGGACTCCCGCGGCGAGGCCAGGGGCGGGCCCAGCAGCTCCCGCACCCCGCCTGCGGAGGCAAGCCCCGCCCGGACCAGGGTTTCGGCAAGGATCTCGTTTTTGATCCTGAGCTGTTCCGGGTAGGCGGCATGCTGGAGATCACAGCCCCCGCATTCCTCATAGGCAGGACATGCCGACGACACGCGCTGTGGAGAGGGAGCGAGGATTTCGACCAGCTCCGCCTCCAGATAGTGACTGTGCTTCTTTTTCGGGGCGATCAGCACCTCTTCCCCGGCCAGTGCCCTGGGAACCATCACCACTCGGCCGTCGGCCAGACGGCCCAGACCCAGGCCATTCTTGATCACCTTGTCGATCGTCAGACGCAGCGTCTTTTCCATCACAGCCCCCAAAGAAAAAGCCGGCTTCAGGGGAACGCCCCGAGCCGGCTTGCCTGCATAGTCCAGTCGGAAAAAAAACTTAATATTTTTTATCAGCGTAGGTCAGCCAACCACCAGCTTCCACGAGTTTTTTGTCGAACTCGTTCATCTTAAAGGGAATGGTCAGCGTCTTGGCGCCCGTGGCGGTAAGGGTGCAGTCGGCAAGGTCGATGGCAATCTCCACATCCCTGCCCAGGCCGAAAATCGCCTCGATGTCGGTCTTGGGCAGCTCAATGGCCAGCATGCCGCAGTTGTACATGTTCTGCCGGAAGATCCGGGCAAAGCTCTCGGCAATGACCACGTTGATGTCGTTGACCTCGAAAACCCAGACCGCATGCTCACGGGAGGAGCCGCAGCCGAAATTGGCCCGGGTGACGATCACCCCCTTGCCCTCCACGTCCACGGCCGGGTCGAAGCCGCCCAGCTTGAGGTCTTCCAGGATGTAGGGCTGCAGGGCCAACTTGGTGTTTTCGGTCAGGTATTTGGCCGGGATAATCTCATCGGTGTTGATGTCGCTCCTGTCAAGAAACAGCACTTTGCCGCCGAACTCTTTCATCTCATTCACTCCTTTCGTCGAATCACTCTGTTATGGGCCCTGTTACAGGAGCTTGCGGGGATCGGTGATGTGGCCCGTGACCGCGGTGGCCGCTGCGGTGAGCGGGCTCATCAGGTGGACGATGCCGCCCTTGCCCATCCGGCCGTTGAAATTGCGGTTGGTGGTGGAGGCGCAGATCTCGCCCTCGGCCAGGACGCCGTTGCTCATGCCGAGGCAGGCGCCGCAGGTGGGGTTGGTGACGCAGAAGCCCGCATCCATGAAGATCTTGATGATGCCCTCCTCCAGGGCCTGATTGTATACCTTGGGGGTGGCCGGCGAGAGGATGCCNNCGGCCGTTGGTGCAGGAGCCCATGTAGACCTGATCCACCGGCTTGCCTTCCATGTCGGCCACGCTCTTCACCTCGTCGGGCTTGTAGCCGTAGGTTACCTGCGGGGCAAGGCCGGAGACGTCGAAGGTCAGCTCCTTGGCGTAGACCGCGTCCCTGTCGGAATGCCACTTGGCGAAATCGGCCACCGCCACCTCGAGGGACTGGTATTCGTCCTTGATGAAGGGCCAGAGGTATTCGGCGGTCACCCGGTCCGGCAGGCAGATGCCGCAGGTGCCGCCCGCCTCGATGGCCATGTTGCAGAGGGTCATCCGGGACTCCATGCTCATGGCCTCGACCACCGGGCCGACGAATTCCATCACCTTGTCGGTGGCGCCGTTGACCGTCACCTCTTTGATGATGTGCAGGATGACGTCCTTGGCCGTGACTCCGTCCCCCAGATTGCCGGTGATGGTGAACTTCATGGTTTCCGGCTTCCGGAAGGAGCAGACGCCCTTCAGGATGCCCACCTCGAGATCGGTGGTGCCGATGCCGGCGGCAAAGGCGCCGAAGGCGCCATGGGTACAGGTGTGGGAATCGCCCATGATCACGGTGTAGCCGGGGCGGATGAAGCCCTTTTCCGGGAAAAGGGCATGGCAGACCCCGTTGAAGCCGATGTCGAAAAAGTCGCTGATCTTGTGGCGGCGGGCCCAGTCGCGGAGGATCTTGGCCTGGGTGGCGGTCTTGGAATCCTTGGAGGGGGTGACATGATCGATGACTACCTTGATCTTGGCGGGATCGAAGACCCTGTCCATGCCGCGGGCCTCGAGATCGGTGACGGCGATGGGCGTGGTGATCTCGTGGCACATCACCACGTCGATATCGAGAATGACGTTTTCCGGGGTCGGAGTGTCACGCAAATGCGCTGCAAAGATCTTTTCGGCTATGGTTTTACCCATTGTTCATGAGCCTCCGTGCATGGAATTGAGAAAAACACAGTGTGGTCGCGAAAAAGCACTTTTTACCACAGAGAGGGGGGGATTGGCCACGACAAATGATGACTCTCCCGGCAAAAAAAGCAGCCGCCTGCTCCCGCAACCCGCCAGATCGAAAAGAAATTTGCCGCAAATTGCGTTTGACCGCCTGCCAGTTGCTGTATATCATGAGCTGGAAAATGCGCGGGAGCCCCGCAGGCGGCCCCGGCGGGTACGGAATGACGATTCAGCCCAGGCGACCCCCACTGCATGGCAGAGAGAAAAAAGAAAACAGAACAGGCGCCCCCCCCGCGGAACTTTCCGGATACCAGGCAGATCATTGCCGCCATCGAGGCGATTGCCCGGGCTGAATACGGTGGCATTGCCCCGCGCCTGGCCAGCCTCTTCCGGGACGTGACCGATCTCTACGCGGGCCGCTGGCCCAGTCACGAGGCGTGCGAAGTCACCTACCACAGCATCGAGCATGCCCTGGACGTGGCCCTGGCCGTGGCGCGCATGATCGCCGGCTGGAACAGCATCGAAAGCGCCCGCCCTTTTCTGGAAAGGCATTTTCACCTCGGCCTGGCCGCCGCCCTTTTTCACGATGCCGGCTACATCAAGGAAAAGGGGGACCATGAAGGGCTGGGCGGCAAATTTACCCTGGTGCATGTGGCCAGGGGCATGGAGATCGCCCGCAACTACCTGCGCCGCCACGAGTGGAGCGAGGAGGAGGCGGAGACGGTCGCCGCCTGCATCTCCGTCACCGACTACTCGGCCGTCGTCGACGTGGACTCCCTTTTCAACGATCCCTCGCTGGCAATTCTGGCGCGCATGGTCGCCACCGCCGATCTTGTCGCCCAGATGGCCGACAGCAAGTATATCCAGCGCATGGACGACCTCTTTGCCGAGTTCAAGGAGGTCTACGAATTCGAGGAAACCGAGGCCCTGCTGAAAAAAGGGGCCAGGGTCTACCGCACCGCCCAGGAAATCAAGGACGGCACCATCTCCTTTTATGAACATTTCGTGGTACCGACCCTGCACAGGCTTGGCCGCATGGATCGCTACCTCACCAATTTTTTCGCCGACGGGCGCAACCCCTATCAGGAAAACATCACGGCCAATCTCTCCTCCCATCTCATGGATATCAGCAGCCAGTGGCGGAGAATCGGCGACATCCTCGAAGAGCTCGGTCTCGCCTCGCCCGAGCAGGTGCGCCTTGCCCTCTCCCGGCAGGAGCAGCTCACGGCCCTGAAAAGGCATGGGGCCCAGGATGCCCTTCGTCTCGAAGAAATGCTGCGCACCTGGTTCACCGGCGGTTCCCGGAAGGGGACCTGTCTCGGCGACATCCTGATGGAGATGGAGGCGGTGAGCCCCCAATCCCTCGCCAAAGGGCTGCTCGCCCAGATGCTGCCGGATTCCTTTTATGAATCCCTTTCCGCCAGGGAGCTCCACTTTCTCCTGCGCACCGCGATTCTTCTGCAGAATGTCTGCAAAGGCCCATGGATCCTGGGGGTGGTCATGGAAATGACCAACGAGGTGCTGGACTGCGAGGCAAGCACCATCCTCATCGCCGATTCCGGAGGCAAGGAGATGCTGGTCACCCTACCCACCGGCACCAAAAAAAATCAGATTTACGGCAGGAAAATTCCTGTGGACAAGGGACTCGCCGGCTGGGTCTACCGGAACGGCAAGCCGGCCATGGTCGGCAACGCCGAACGCGATGCGCGTTTTGACCGGGCCGTGGACAGGGAGATCGGCTTTGTCACCCGCTCGATCCTGGCCGTGCCTTTTTTCATGAACGGCCAATGCCTTGGCGTCCTCGAGGCTCTGAACAAGGGCAACGACCGCTTCACCCGGCACGACATGCACGTCCTCTCCATACTCTCCAGCATGCTCGCCAACGTGATGGCCGGCGTTTTTTGCGCGCAGTCGGCGCGCTGAAGCATCTTCCCGGCCCCCGGCAAGAACCTTTTCCCGCAGGAGCAGACGCCCCCCGATGAAACGCCTTATTTTTTTCTGCGTCCTCCTGCTTGCCCATCCGGCTTGCGCCCTGGCCGGCCAGGGCATCAGTATCGACGGCAAGGTCAAGTATCAGCAGGGCTTCGCCCGCTTCGACTATGTCTCCGCCCAGGCCCACGAGGGCGGAGACCTGGTGCTCCACGATCTCGGCGGCTTTGACAAGCTCAATCCCTACACCCTGAAGGGCACGCCCCCCTCGGGACTCGATGAACTGGTCTTCGAGACCCTGGCCGTGCCGAGCCTCGACGAGCCCTTCGCAGCCTACGGCCTGATCGCCGAGGATATCGCGGTCGCCGAGGACGGGCTTTCGGTGACCTTCACCATCCACGAGGAAGCACGCTTCTCCGACGGCACCCCCATCACCCCGGAGGATGTGCAGTTTTCCCTGGAAACTCTGAAAAGCGACCTGGCCAGCCCTTCCTATCAGATCTACTTCCAGGACATCGCCACAGCCGAGATCCTCGACCGGCGGCGGATCCGTTTCAACTTTTCCCAGCGCAACCGGGAGCTGCACATGATCGCCAGCCAGCTGCCGGTCTTTTCCAGGAAGTTTTACGAGAGCCACCCCTTCGCCCAGGCGAGCCTCACTCCGCCGGTGGCATCCGGGCCGTATCTGGTCAAGGAGGTGATCCCGGGCAAGGCGATCACCTATGCAAAAAATCCCGCCTATTGGGGAAAAAAGCTCAATGTCCGCCAGGGGATGTTCAATTTCGAGACCATCACCTACAAGTACTTCAAGGATCAGCTGGTGGCGGTGGAGGCTTTCAAGGCCGGCGAGTTCGACTTCATGTCCATCAACATCGCCAAACAGTGGGCCCGCGATCTCGACGGCCCCCGCTTCCGCTCCGGGGAGCTGCGCAAGGAAACCCTGCCGCACAAAAACAATGCCGGCATGCAGGGCTTTGTCTTCAATATCAGGAAGCCCATTTTCCAGGACCGCATGGTGCGCAAGGCCATCAGCATGGCCTTTGACTTCGAGTGGACCAATACCGCCCTCTTCTTCGATCAGTACACCCGCTGCGACAGCTTCTTCAGCAACTCGCTCATGGCGGCGCAGGGGCTGCCCGCTGGTCTCGAGCTCAGCTACCTCGCGCCCTTTCGCGCCCAGCTCCCCCCCGAGGTTTTCACCACCCCGCCCGCCCCGTTCAGCACCAGGCCGCCGGCCTCCCTCCGCGAAAACCTCAAGGAGGCAAAGGCGCTCCTCGCCCAGGCAGGCTGGCGCATCCGGAACGGGATACTGCGCAACGGCGAGGGCCAGCCCCTGGAGTTTGAGATCCTCTTGGTCTCGCCCTCCTTCGAGCGGGTGATGGAGCCCTACATCAACAACTTGAAAAAACTCGGCATCCAGGCGCGCTCCCGGCTCATCGACCCGGCCCTCTACATTCGCCGTCTGGATACCTTCGACTTCGACATGACCGTCACCGTTTACGGCCAGTCGCAATCGCCGGGCAACGAACAGCGCAATTACTGGCACTCGGCCGCCGCCGACCGGCAGGGCTCCCGGAACCTCATCGGCCTCAAGGAGCCGGCCGTCGACGCCCTGGTGGAGAAAATCATCTACGCCCAAACCCAGGAGGAGCTCATCGCCGCCTGCCGCGCCCTGGACCGGGTTCTCTGGCACGGCTACTACGTGGTGCCCAACTGGTATCTCGCCTACCACCGCATCGCCTATCGCGACCTCTTCGCCCGGCCCGAAACCCTCCCCCTCTACTACTCGCCGCACCAGGCCCTGATGACCTGGTGGCGCAAGGAACCGGAGGGAAAAAGGCAAAGCGGAGGCAGAGCGGGGAAGGATTCTCCTTGACGGCCGCCGTCCATCCCTGCTAGTCAACAAGACGGAAAAACAAGAAAAACACACGGTTCCAACAACGACGCGACCATGGCCGCCTACATCCTCCGCCGCATCCTGCTGATGATCCCCACCCTCTTCGGGATCATGCTCGTCACCTTCACGGTCACCCAATTTGTCCCGGGCGGACCTGTGGAGAGGATGCTCGCCCAGCTCCAGGGGCATGGCCAGACAGGGGGGGGCGAGATCCGCACCGGCCGCGCTTCCGACCTCTACCAGGGCAACAAGGGGCTCGACGCGGAGCGGATCGAAAAACTCAAGGAGCTCTACGGCTTCGACAAGCCGCCGGCGCAACGCTTCCTTGCCATGATGAAAAGCTACCTGCTTTTCGATTTCGGCCAGAGCTACTACCACCACAACAGCGTCGCGGCCCTGGTGATCTCCAAGCTGCCGGTTTCCATGTCCCTGGGCCTCTGGTCCTTTCTCATCGTCTACGGGACCTGCATCCCCCTGGGGATCGCCAAGGCGGTCCGCGACGGCTCCCGTTTCGACATCGTCACCAGCTCCGTGATCCTGGTGGGCTACGCCATTCCCGGCTTTGTTCTGGCCATCGTCCTCATCGTCCTCTTCGGCGGCGGCAGCTTCTGGAGCATCTTCCCCCTGCGCGGCCTGGTCTCCGACAACTGGGCCGAACTGGGCCTGATCCACAAGGTGCTCGATTATCTCTGGCACATGGTTCTGCCCATCGTCTCCAGCACCGTGGGCAGCCTGGCGGTGATGACCCTGCTCACCAAGAACAGCTTTCTCGAAGAGATCCGAAAACAGTATGTGCTCACCGCCCGGGCCAAGGGCTTGAGCGAAAACCAGGTTCTCTACCGCCATGTCTTCCGCAACGCCATCATCCCCATCATCACCGGCTTCCCCGGCTCCTTCATCACCGCCTTCTTCACCGGCAGCCTGCTCATCGAGACCATCTTCTCCCTGGACGGCATGGGGCTGCTCGCCTACGAATCGATCCTGAACCGCGATTACCCGGTGGTTCTGGGTACCCTCTATTTCTTCACCATCATCGGCCTCATCTCCCGCCTGCTTTCCGATCTCAGCTATGTGCTGGTGGATCCGCGGATCACCTTTGAAAGCGTGGAAAACCAATGACCCAGAGTCCGGGACGCGAAAAACTTTCTTCCCGGCGCTGGCGGCGCTTCAAGGCCAACAGGCGTGGGTACTGCAGCCTGCTTATCTTCTCCTGTCTCTTCCTGCTCAGCCTCTGCGCCGAGGTGCTGAGCAACGACAAGCCTTTTCTGGTCATTTATCAAGGAGACGCCTATTTTCCCATCTTCAAGGCCTATCCCGAGACCACCTTTGGCGGCGATTTCGAAACCGAGGCAGACTACCACGACCCCTTTGTCCGCGAAAGGTTGAGCAGCAACGGCAACCGGGCTTTTTTCCCGCTCAACCCGCACGGCTACGCCTCCATCAACCTCGCTCTGAACGAACCGGTACCCGCGCCACCCGGCCCGGAAAACTACCTGGGCACCGACGATCGCGGCCGGGATGTGCTGGCCCGGCTCATCTACGGATTCAGGCTTTCCGTTCTCTTCGCCTTTGCCCTCACCCTGCTTGGCACCCTGATCGGCATCATCACCGGCGCCATCCAGGGCTATCTGGGCGGCCGGACCGACCTGTTCATGCAGCGCTTCATCGAAATCTGGAGCGCCATGCCCGAATTGTACCTCCTCATCATCTTCGCCTCGATCTTCGCGCCCAGCGTGCTTCTGCTGCTCATCCTCCTCTCCATCTTCGGCTGGATGGGGCTTTCCGATTATGTGCGCGCCGAATTCCTCAAGGGTCGCAATCTCGACTATGTGCGGGCCGCCAAGGCCCTGGGGGTGGGCAACCTCACCATCATGTTCCGACATCTGCTGCCCAACGGCATGACCCCGGTGATCACCTTTCTGCCCTTCCGCATGAGTGGCGCGATCCTCGCCCTGACCAGCCTCGATTTCCTCGGCCTCGGCGTACCGCCGCCCACCCCGAGCCTGGGCGAACTGCTGGCCCAGGGCAAGAACAACATCGAGGCCTGGTGGCTTTCCCTCAGCACCTTCGGGGTGCTGGTCGGCACCCTGGTGCTGCTGATCTTCATCGGCGAGGCCCTGCGGGAAACCTTTGATCCGAGGAAGGTGTGAGGGGTGAAGATTGAAGAATGAAGAATGGAGAGTGAACGGCGTGGCTAACCAGAAAACAGGAATCCGGCATGCTGCTTGAGGTAAGGGAACTTTCCACCGGCTTTTATTCGGATCAGGGCTATGCCTCCGTTCTCGACCGGGTTTCCTTGGGTATCGATCACGGCCAGACCGTGGCCCTGGTGGGCGAATCGGGCTCCGGCAAATCGGTGACCGCCCTCTCCATCCTGCGCCTGCTTGAAAAGGATATCGCCGCCAGCGAAGGTGAGGTGCTCTTCGAGGGGGAAAACCTGCTTACGGCAGAGGAGCCCCGGCTGCGGCGCATCCGGGGCAACCGCATCGCCATGATCTTTCAGGAACCCATGACCTCGCTCAACCCGGTGTACAGCATCGGCGATCAGCTCATGGAGCCGCTGCTGCTCCACCAGGGCTTGAAGAGGGAGGAGGCCCGAAAGAAGGCCATTGCCCTGCTCGACCGCTGCGGAATCGCCGAGCCCGCCGAACGGCTGGCCAGCTTTCCGCATCAGCTCTCCGGTGGCCAGCGGCAAAGGGTGATGATCGCCATGGCCCTGGCCTGCCGGCCCAGCCTGCTCATCGCCGACGAGCCCACCACNNGACGTGACCATCCAGGCGCAGATCCTGGCCCTGATCAAGGAGATTCAGGAAGAGCTGGGCATGGCCCTGCTCCTCATCACCCACGACCTGAACATGGTGGAAAAGATCGCCGGGCAGGTGCACATCATGCGTCAGGGCAGAATCGTCGAACAGGGGCCGACCGCCGAGGTTTTCGCCAATCCTCGCCACGACTACACCAGGCACCTGCTCAATTCGGTGCCCCACGGCGTCCCGGAGCCGAAAGGAGCGCTGCCGCTCCTGCTGGCGGCCAGCAGGGTGCGCTGCCACTTCCCGATCAAGGCCGGTTTTCTGCGGAAAACCGTGAAACTGATCAAGGCGGTGGACGAGGTTTCCTTTGCCATCCGCCAGGGAACCACCTTCGGGGTGGTGGGAGAATCCGGTTCCGGCAAGAGCACCCTCGGCATGTGCATTTTGAAGCTGGTGCAAGGCAAGGGGGAAATCACCTATCAGGGCAAAAACCTCCTTGCCTTGAGCAACCGCCAGTGGCGGCCGCTGCGCAGGGAGCTGCAGGTGGTCTTCCAGGATCCCTTCTCCTCGCTCTCCCCCCGCCTCACCGTGGGACAGATAGTGGGCGAAGGGCTGGGCGTGCACGGGATCGGCAGCCGGCAGGAACGAAAAGGGCTGGTGGAGGAGGCGCTGCTCGAGGTGGGCCTCACTCCGGAGATGGCGGAACGGTATCCCCATGAATTCTCCGGCGGCCAGCGGCAGCGGATCGCCATCGCCAGGGCCGTGATCATGAAGCCCCGGTTCCTGGTCCTGGACGAGCCGACCAGCGCCCTGGACATGACCATCCAGGCCCAGATGATCGAGTTGCTGCGCAACCTGCAGGCCCGTTACGGCATCACTTACTTCTTCATCTCCCACGATCTGCGGGTGGTCAAGGCCCTGGCCGACGACGTGGCGGTGATGCAGGAAGGCCGGGTGGTGGAATGCGGGCCGGCGGCGCGGATCTTTGCCAACCCCCAGCACCCCTACACGCAAAAGCTTTTTGCCGCGGCCTTCAACCTGAGGGCGGATTAAGCCCTCTCCTTTCGCCAGTTGCGGATAAAGTCAAAGAGGGTGCGCACGGCAATGCCGGAGGGGCCCTTGGGGATGTACGACTTTTCCGTAAAGCTCCAGGCGGTGCCGGCGATATCGAGATGCGCCCAGGGCGTGTCGCCGACAAATTCCTTGAGGAAGCTGGCCGCGGTGATCGTGCCCCCCTCCCGGCCGCCGACGTTCTTCAGATCGGCGATTTCCGACTTGAGCTGCCTGGTGTAGTCCGGCCCGAGGGGCAGCCGCCAGAGGGGCTCCCCGCAGCGCCTGCCCGCCTCGCCCAGTTTTTCGCAGAGGGCGTCATCGGTGCCCAGCAGGCCGGTATGGTGATGGCCGAGACCGATGATCACCGCCCCGGTCAGGGTGGCGACATCCACAACCATATCCGGCTTGTATTTCTGAATGCCATAGGCCAGGGCATCGGCGAGAATCAGGCGTCCTTCGGCATCGGTGTTGACCACCTCCACCGTCTTGCCGCCGTACTGGCTGATGACATCGCCGGGTTTGAGCGCGGCCGGACCGGGCAGGTTTTCCGTGGCCGGAACGATGGCCACCAGGTTGAGATTTTTCAGCCCGGCCTCGGCTGCGGCCTGCATGGCGCAAAGCACCGCGGCGCCGCCGCACATGTCGTACTTCATCTCCTCCATGCCGCTGCTCGGCTTCAAGGAAATGCCCCCGGAGTCGAAGGTGAGTCCCTTGCCCACCATGAGCAGGGTCGGGGCCTTGGCCGCCGGCATGTACTCGAGGACGATCAGCTTCGGTGGCTGGGCCGAGCCCTGGTTGACGCCGAGTATGCCGCCCATGCCCAGTTGCCGCAGCCTGGCCTTGTCAAGGACTCTGCAGCGGAGGCCAAGCCGCCTGGCCAGATCCTGGGCATACTCGGCAAAATGGGCCGGAGTCCAGTGGCTGCCCGGCTCGTTGGCCATGTCCCTGGCGGCGCAGGCTGCCCGGGCGACAAGCCCCGCCGTCCTGAGCGCCTGGCGCAGCCCCTTGGAGCTGCCCGCATAGAGGGAGATGCCCTTCAGCGCACCGGCGGGGGAGTCGGGATCATCCTGGCTCTTGTACTTCCGGAACCGGTAGGCGCCCAGGAGCAGACCCTCGCCCAGGCTCTCCGCCATGGCGACAGGATCGAAGTCGAGTTCTTCGGGCAGCACGACAAGCAGGTTTTTGCTCTTGCCCTTCATGGCCAGGGAGGCGGCGCTGCCGCCCGCTTTGCGGAAGAGTTCCCGGCTCAGCTCCTCTTTGCCGAGGCCGAGCACCAGTATGCGCCGGCTTCTTTTTTTTCGGCCCGCCTGTTCCGGATAGAAGAGGAGGCTCTGCCCCTCCTTGCCGTTGAAATCTCCGGCGGCATGGGCCCGTTTCACCAGCGTGGCCACCTCGGGATCCGGGCAGGCCGGCGCCCCCTTTTTCGCTTCCCTGACCAGATAGACCAAAAGATCGCCGGCATATTCCCCGGGCTGTACCGTGCTGAGCGTGAGCATGAAAATTCTCCTCTGTTGAGACTGCCGAAGTGCCCCCCTCCCGCGGTGGGCATGGAACTATCTGTAGCCAAAATCCCGGCAAATTGCAGCCATTTTCAACGCGGAAAAGCGGCCCGCCCCATTGAAGGCCGTTGCAAAATTGCTGAAGAGGCTCTTTTTGTATAGTATAGAGAGGATTCCGGGGGGCAACCCTTCCGGCCGCCGGTGAGAAACGAGGATGGCATCCGCGCGCGCCACGCCTCCTTCGCCTTTGCCATCCCTCCCCAAGTCCAGGAGAAAAAACGTGATCCTGCAACTCTGCCTTTCCGTTGGCTTCGCCATTGTCATCTCGGCCTTGTGCAGCGTTTGCGAGGCGGCCCTCTATTCCCTGCCGGTCAGCCACATCGAAATCACCGGGCAGAAGCACAGGAAGGCCGGCAAAATCCTCATGGCCCTCAAGAAGGATATCCACAAGCCGATCACCGCGATCCTCACCCTGAACACCATTGCCAATACCGCGGGCGCCGCCATCGCCGGCGCCGCCGCGGCCGGGGTCTTCGGCGACAAGAGCATGGTCTGGTTTTCGGCGGCTTTCACCCTCTCCATTCTTCTCTTTTCGGAAATCCTGCCCAAGACCCTGGGCGTGGCCTACTGCCGGCCTCTGGCCCTCTGGATCGCCTTTCCCCTGCACTGGATGGTCAAGCTTCTCACCCCCTTCGTCCTCCTTATCCAGGCAATCACCAGACTGCTTCCCGCCCGCGGGGACGGGCTCCTGGTTTCCGCCGAGGAAATCCGCTCCCTGGCCCGCCAGAGCCACAAATCAGGGGAGATCAGCCTGCAGGAGCGGCGGGTCATCACCAACATCCTTGACCTCAAGGAAAAGAATGTCCGCCAGATCATGACCCCGGCCACCGTCACCTTCATGCTCTCCGCCGATCTGAGGGTGGAGGAGGCCATGCGGGAGCAGGAAATGCTCAGCATGCACAGCCGGATCCCGATTTATCGGAAAAACAGCGATGACGTGATCGGAATCGTGCTGCGCAAGGACATCCTGAGCAAGGCAGCCCGGGGCGAGGAGAAAAAAATCCTGCGCGACCTCATGCACCCGGTGCATTTTGTCCCGGAAACCGGCCGGCTCACCAAAATCCTGCTCGAATTTTTCGAGCAGCACATGCACCTCTTCGTCGTGGTGGACGAGTATGGCGCGGTCACCGGGGTGGTGAGCCTGGAGGATATCATTGAGGAGATAGTCGGCCGGGAAATCGTCGACGAATCGGATCAGAACAGCGACATGCGTGAGGTGGCCCGCCGGCGGAGGGTGAGTTTTCTCAGTCAGTTGAGCCGGCTAAAAGATGACGGTCAGATAAAAAAACAGAAGGAGAGCGATAAGTAGGTTGATACCGAGAAAATTGCGCAGAGGCACATGGTCTTCAAAATCGTTGAGGCAGAACTGCCAGAGGATGTAACAGCCGGCAATGGAGCCGTTGAGCATGAAAAAGGCGGAAAGGATCTGCACCGGAAAATCGGGGATGGAGAAAAAGAGCCTCTCCAGAAAGACCACCCCGAACTGCCTGCCGAAGGTGGGAATAAAATTGCCGATGCCGCCGGCAAAATAGCTCATCCGGTAGACAAGCTCGCCGGTAAAGGCCATGGGAATCAGGATGGGCACCATGGGGGAAAATTTGCCGAAGAGCGGATCCTCGGTGATCGCGAAGAGGCGTGAGCCGAAACGGATGATGGCCAGGGAAAGGGCAAAGCCGGCCAGCAGGAGCAGGCTGAAGAGCACGGCGTCCGGCCAGCCGCTGGCCGAGGCGAGCTGCCCGTACACCTCCTTCCTGCGTACAAATCTGGCGAGCTGCGAACCGATGAGGAAGGGAACAATGTAGGAGCAGGTGATGTAGCGGCCCTTGTTGCGGATCAGCTCGGAGTAGGGATTGCGCAAGAGCAGCTGCGGCGAGTTGCGGTCGCAGAGGGGCAGGCAATGGCCGCAGACAAGGCAGTGAAGATTGTTCTGCACGTTGTAGGCGCCCAGATAGACCGGACACCCCCGCTTGCCGCCCTCCCCTTTTTTGCAGGCAAAGGATTCGCAGCCCCGGCATTTTTCATGGTCCGGCCGGAACTCGGTGATGGAAAGGGTGGCGGCCGCGCCGCTGATCCTGCCCAGCGGGCAGAGATGCCGGCACCAGGCCTGGCCCGGGAAGAGCACGGAAAGCAGGGCCGCGCCCAGAACGATGGAAAGCACGAAAGAGGAGGTGCCGACCGGCGAGCTGTCAAGGCTGGCGACCACTTCGATCCAGATGATGAGGGCCAGCAGGATCACGGAGGCATAGACCCCGTATTTCTGCAAAAGTCTGGGAACAGGCAGGGAAAGACTCAGCCCCCGCCGCTGGAGAAAAACCCCCAGCCCGGGGAAGGGACAGATGCCGCACCACATCCGTCCCACGAAAAACCAGCTCAGGACAATGGTGGGCCAGATCAGTCCCCAGGAAAGGAAGACCGCGACATTGCGGTCGGGATCGCGCGGCCCGAAAAGACCGGAGATCACCACCAGCACGAAGAGCAGATCGCCGGCGGTCCGCAGATAGGCATAGTGATGGCGGGCGGCCAGAAAGCGCCTGATCCCGGGGAAAACCCGAAACAGGTCCAGACGCTGTTCGTTCACCGAGATAAGACTTTTTAGAGCCCTTGTCCACCAGGTCAATTCGTCAACCTACCTCTTCCAGGGTCAGGGAAAGCTCAAGCCGCTCGCCTTCCCTTTCGATGGCCAGCACGACCACCTCTCCAACCTTATACCGGTCCAGGGCGTTCCGCAAGTCATCATAGGAAACGACCTCGTGACCATCCACCCCCACAATGATATCGCCCAGGAGAATCTCCCCCCGCACCCGACGCGTGCCCTGCAGTCCAGCGGCCTCGGCCCTGCTGCCGGGTTGAACGCTGATGATCAGCACCCCGCTGACCCCCAGCCGCTTGGCAATCTGCTCGTTGGCCACTGAGACTCCCAGGCCTGGACGAATGACCCGGCCATAGCGGATCAGTTCCGGGACCACCCGGTTCACCTCATCCACCGGCACGGCAAAGCCGATGCCGGCACTGCCGCCCGAAGGGCTGTAGATCGCGGTGTTGACGCCGATCAGCCGCCCGGCGCTGTCGAGGAGCGGCCCTCCTGAATTGCCGGGATTGATGGCGGCATCGGTCTGGATCACCCCCTGGATGGTGCGGCCGGTGGCGGACTTGATCTCGCGGCCCAGAGCGCTGACGATGCCCGAAGTCAGCGTCTGGTCAAGACCGAAGGGGTTGCCGATGGCAAAAACCTTCTGGCCGACCAGCAGGCTGTGCGATTCGCCGATGGGCAGCGGGTGGAGCTTGTCCGCCGGCGCGGCGATGCGCAGCACGGCCAGATCCTTGTCCGGCGCCACCCCGACCAGGGTTGCCTTCCAGGAAGTGCGGTCGGCCAGGGTCACCTCCACCCTGCTCGCCGATTCGATGACATGGTAGTTGGTGACGATCCGCCCCTCCTTGTCCCAGACAAAGCCGGAACCGGTCCCCTGGGGGATTTCATAGACGTTGAGGCTGAAGAGATTGCGGCGCAGCTCGATATTGGTGATATAGACCACGGCTGGCGAGGCAACCCGGAAGAGCTCGATGGTGTTCTGCTCGTCCGCAGCCAGGTCGCCGCGGGCGGAGATCTGGCGAGGCTCGGCCTCCGGATCAAGGGGGGAACGCTCATGGAAAAAGAAAAGCCACCAACCAAGGAGGATCAGCAGCAGGAGGACCAGGAGCGAAACCCGTTTTTTCCCCTGGGGTTGCGGCGGAGTCGTGTACATGGCCTACAGGTTGAGAAAAAATTTGGCGACCAGAAAATAGACCGTAACCCCGAGGATGTCGATGGTGGTGGTGACAAAGGGTCCGGTGGCAATGGCGGCGTCGATGTCGAGCCGGCGGAAGACCAGGGGAACGAGGGTGCCCACCGTGGCGGCCAGGGTCATGGAAAAGAGGATGGAAAAACTGACCACCAGACCGAGGCGGGGGGTATCCATATAGCCGAGATGGGCGACGATCCCGAGAAAAAGGCCATAGACCCCGCCGAGTAGAAGGCCGACCCGCATCTCCTTGAAGATCAGTCTGCCCAGGGCCTGCATGTTGATACGGCCGGTGGCGATGCCGCGCACGACGATGGTGCTCGACTGGGTGGCGATGTTGCCGCCCATGCCGGCGATGATCGGAATGAAGGCGGCCAGGGCGACAACCTTGAGCAGTTCGCTCTGGAATGAGGTAATGATCATGATATTGACCACTCCGCCCAGCCAGGTGGCGAAAAGCCAGGGCGCCCGGGTCAGGGCGTTTTTCAGCACCGGCTTGAGGAGAATTTCCTGGTCCTTGCCGGCACCGGCCATCTGCAGAAACTCTTCGGTCGCCTCCTCCCGGATAACGTCGATGATGTCGTCGACGGTGACGATACCGACCAGGCGATAGGCGGAGTCGACAACCGGCACAGCGAGAAAGTTGTACTTGGAAACCACATGGGCCACCTCGCCACGGTCCATCTCGGTGGTCACGGCGATCACCCGGGGATTCATGATGTTCTTCAACTGCCGGTAGGGCGGGTGCATCAAGAGCTCCCGCAGGGAAAGCACCCCGGAAAGCCGCGCCTCGTCGCCGTGGGTGATGTAGAGATAAAAGGACATCTCCTTTTCTTCGCTGTACTCCTGGATCTTCTTGATGGCGTCTCCGACACTCATCTCGTCGTCCAAGGCCATGAAGTCGGGGGACATCAGGCCGCCGGCCGTATCGGAGTCGTACTGGAGCAGCTCGTCGACCTCCTCCCGATCCGATTTTTCCATGCCCTTGCGGATTTCGTTGGCAACCTGCTCGGGCAACGCTTCCAGGATGTCCGCGGCGTCGTCCTTGTCCATCTCCTTGATGATGGAGACCATGTACTGGGGAGTCAGAGCCTCGACCAGGTCAACCATGATCGCCTGGTCGAGCTCGCTCAGAAACTCGCCGACGATGGGGGTCTGCGCGATGATGTTGAAAACGTTGCGGCGTTCTTCCGGGGGAAGATGGCGGAAAATGACGGCGAGATCGGCCGGATGGGTCTTGTTGACCAGCTTGAGGAGGTGATCGACGGCATTGCGACGGTTCAGGCGGCGGATGGTATCGAGGATAACCATCGCTTCGTTGCCGATGAGTTCTCTTTTCAGGGTAACATTCATGCACTCATCCCCTACTGCGCGCCGCGATGAAACAGGCAGCTCCAATAACTATGGCTTCTTCAGGCAAACACCATCAATGGTAACGAATTGTCTTGTACAGCTCCAGGGAAAATGCCTACGAAAAAGAGAAGTCCGGCTCAGCGCAGCCAGCCGCTCAGGGCCTCGACAATCTTCTGGGCCTGGTCCGGACTTGAGATGTTGAACTTGGACTGCTGGGTATATTCACCATTGACCTTGCGGTAGCGCCGGATCGAGTAGCGATCGGCGCTGTACTCGTTCTTTTTTGCGTCCCACTGCTGGTAGCGGAAGATAATGGTGGCCCAGGCGCCCTTGGAAAGGATGACCTTGTCCAGTTCCTTGACAACCACCACCCCCTCTTCCTCGTACTGGATTGTCACATCTTCGACATTTGCAGCCATGGAAAACCTCGCCGTCAGCGAAGCCGTCTCCGGCCTCGCGAGCCATTTGAGCCAATAAAAAAAGGACTCAGCTTTGCTAAGTCCTTGGAATTTACTTGGTAGCGGGGGCTGGATTTGAACCAACGACCTTCGGNNTAGCGGGGACAGGATTTGAACCTGTGACCTCTGGGTTATGAGCCCAGCGAGCTACCGAACTGCTCCACCCCGCGTCAGATTTTGCTATTCTACCCCTTTTGAGCCAGATGTCAAGGAAGATAGAGGAATTATGCCGTCGGCGCCGATTTTTTTTTGCAGCGCCGCCAGAACCTCGGCGGGCAGCTTCACCAGCCTGCCTTCGCTGTTCACCGCCGCATGCACGGTATAGCCCTGCACAAGAAGCCTGCCATCCCCTTCCCGGACTATTCGGTAATTGAAGCGGCAGGAGAGGGGCCGCACCTCGGCAAGGCAGGTTTCCACGGCAAGCAGATCGTCATAGCGGGCCGAGGCCTTGTAGCGGAGATGGCATTCCACCACCGGCAGAAGAAAGCCCCGCTCCGCGATGGAAAGATACGAAAAGGCATGTTCCCGCATGAACTCGGTGCGGGCCGCCTCGAAATAGCGCAGGTAATTGGCGTAGTAGACCACCCCGCCGGAATCGGTGTCGCCGTAGAGGACGCGCACACGGTGCCGAAGGAGGGGCTCCCCGATCTCCAGGCTCTTTTCCGCCATCAATTGCGCTCCAGAACGCGCCGGAGAAATTCCCGGCCATCGGCAAGCAGCATGCCGGTGCGGGCCGCGCTTTCCTCTGTGTAGGGCAGGCCGGAGCCGGGCGCGGAGCGCCGGGAATCATAGATGGCCACCGGGACCGGCTGGCTGCTGTGGGTACGGATGGCCAGGGGGGTGAAATGATCCATGGCCACCACCAGACGGAACTCCTCGCCGCTGCTGGCGAGGCCATCCAGGACCGGCTGCACGATCTTCCGGTCGAAATCCTCGATGGCACGGAGCTTGTCGGCAAGCTGCCCCTGATGGGCGGTTTCGTCCGGGGCTTCCACATGCACGAAGACAAAATCCCGGTTGCGCAGGGCCTCCAGCGCGGCCGCGGCCTTGCCGGCGTAGTTGGTATCCAGGTAGCCCGTGGCGCCGGGAACATCGATGATCTCAAGGCCGGCATAGACTCCGATCCCTTTCAGGAGATCCACCGCCGAAATCAAGGCCCCGGTGATGCCGTATTGCTCGCCAAGGGTGCGCATCGCCGGCGCCCTGCCCTCTCCCCAGAGCCAGATGGCATTGGCGGGATTCTTCCCCTGCTGCCGGCGGGCCAGGTTGAGCGGATGGTCGGCGAGATGGTTCACGGCGCTGGCCAAAGCCGCCTTGAGGTGGGGATGGGCCTGGTAGCGTTGCCAGAATTCCGTCACCTCGCGGCCGGTATGATCGTGGGGAGGCACGGTAACCAGGCCGGGGATATCCCCCTGGTGGACAAGAAGGTGGCGGTAGCTGACCCCGGGGTAAAAGCGCAGGCGCTCAGAGCCGGCAACCTCCTGAATCCCCTCGATCAGCACCCGCGCCTCGGGACTGCTGATATGGCCGCTGCTGTAGTCCTCCATGAAAACCCGCCCATCCTCGGCAAAACGGAGGGTGACCAGATTGCAGCGGAACGCTGTCTCGTCTTCCCCGAGATCAACCCCGAGGCTCGCCGCCTCAAGCGGCGCCCGGCCGGAATAGCACTCGGAGGGCAGATAGCCCAGCAGGGAGAGATTGGCCACGTCGCTGCCCGGAGGATAGCCTTCCGGCACGGTGGTCAACAGGCAAAGTTCGCCGTGGCCGGCGACAAAGTCCATGGCCGGCGTCTTCGCGGCCTGCAGCGGGGTTTTTCCGCCCAGCTCCACAAGGGGCAGGTCTCCCATGCCGTCGCCGACCAGTATGGCGTATTTCATGCTTCTACCACTCTTCCTGCTCTGCCATGATCCGGATCTTCACGGTCTTGTCCGTGCAGATCTCCAGGGCGTCGATCTCGGCCAGGGCCCTGCGCACCGCATCCTCGCCAGCCTCGTAGGTGCGCATCACCACCGGCACTGTGCCCTTCTTCTCCCTGCCCTTCTGGATCACCGATTCGATGCTGATGTTGTGCTTTGCCAGGATTCCGGAAATGGTGGAAAGCACCCCGGGCTTGTCCAGGGCGGTCATGCGGAAGTAATAGCTGCCGCGCAGCTTGTCCATGGGGGTGATGCCCCTGGGCCGGATCTCGTCCGGCAGGTAGGAGAGGCAGGGCACCCGGTTGACGCTCTGGTGGAGGATGTTGCGGGCGATGTCCACCACGTCGGCGGCCACGGCGCTGCCGGTGGGCATCTTGCCGGCGCCCTGCCCGTAGAGGAGGATATCCTCGACCATGTCGCCGGTGAAATGGATGCCGTTGTAGGCCCCGCCAATGTTGGCGAGCATGTGCTTCTCCGGAACCATGGTGGGATGCACCCTGGCCTCGACACTGTCGCCGTGGTTCCTGCTGATGGCCAGCAGCTTGATCCGGTAGCCCAGTTCGCGGGCAAAGGTGATGTCGATGGGCTCGATCTGGCTGATTCCCTCGATGCTGACGTCGCCCAGGCTCATCCTCATCCCGTAGGCCATGGTCATCAGGATCACCAGCTTGTGGGCGGTGTCGATCCCCTCCACGTCATAGGTGGGGTCGGCTTCGGCGAAGCCCTTTTCCTGCGCCTCGGCAAGCGCCTCGGCAAAACCCATGCCGAAATCGGTCATCTTGTTGAGGATGTAGTTGGCGGTGCCGTTCATGATTCCCATAATGGAAAGGATCTTGTTGGCGACCAGCCCCTCTTTGAGGGCCTTGATAACGGGGATGCCGCCACCGACGCTGGCCTCGAAACCGACCTCGACGTTTTTCGCCGCCGCCGCCTCGAAGATCTCCATGCCGTACTGGGAAATGAGGGCCTTGTTGGCGGTCACCACGTGCTTGCCCTGGGCGATGGCCTTGAGGATGAAGGTTTTGGCCGGCTCGATGCCGCCGATCAACTCGACCACGATGTCGATTTCCGGATCATTGAAGATGAGGTCCGCATCGCGGACCAGCTCCACCCCGGAAAACTGGGGCGGCAGCGCCTCGGTCCTCAGGTCGGCCACCCGACAAAGCCGGATTGCTGCTCCTGTTTTCCGCCGCAGCCGTTCCGCCTGCTGGAGAAGAACCTCGGCCAGACCGCTGCCGACAGTGCCAAAGCCTATCAAACCTATTTTGATTTCTTTCATGGAGTTTCGCTCATCATTTATATGGTGAAATGTGGGGCTGTTCCGCTGAGCCGTGCGGCAAAGCGCAATCCCCCACGACAACCCTAGTGAAATACCCTCTTTGTCTGATGATGTCAAAAAAATTAAGAAAGCGGGAGGGGCTGCCGTTGCCGGTTTTTTTTCTGGCGGCGGCAGCTTTGCCAGGGAGCGCGATTGACAAGTTCCGGAAAAAAAATTAAAGATAGCGATACCGTTCACACCACCATATGGGGCAAGAACGCCGGAATCGCGTCTTCGGCAGAAAAAGTCCCGGGCTCCCGGGCTTCAATGCCACGACTTCGGCGGCAAAAACACATGACGGCGATGCCGAGAGTGACGCCAGTACATGCATTCACTTTTTTTCTATTCCGGACAGCATCAACTGATCCATCAGCGAAGTTTCTGTGGAATCGGCAGCGGAAGTCTGACCGATCTTAATTCTTTCAACTGAGGGTTGCAGCACGTGGGAGATCTTAATGTTTTTGCGATGTTCTTGGGCGCCGGTCTGGTGGTGAAATGCGTCATGCTCCTCCTGCTCGGGTTTTCAATTTATTCGTGGTTCATTGTCTTTCAAAAATTTTCTCTCTATAAAAAATGCCGGCTCGAAAGCGAGGATTTTCTGGAAACCTTCTGGCAGAGCAAGAATCTCGCCGAGGCGGTCAAGCACTCGCAGGAACTGACCCTCTGCCCCGAAGCGCATATCTTCAAGAGCGGGTACCACGAACTGCAGAAACTTGGCAAAACCCACTCTTCCAGCCGTTCCGCCGAAGAGACCCTGGAGGCGCGGCTGGCCGGCATGGAACCCTTGAAAAGGGCCCTGCGCAAGGCGGAGAACATGGAATCGGCACGGCTCTCCAGATCCCTGCCCTTCCTGGCCACCACCGGGAGCACCACCCCTTTCATCGGCCTCTTCGGCACGGTCTGGGGCATCATGACCTCCTTCCATGAAATCGGCATGCGCGGCTCCGCCTCCCTGGCCGTTGTGGCGCCAGGCGTTTCCGAAGCGCTGGTGGTGACGGCGGCCGGCCTTGCCGTGGCGATCCCGGCGGTGGTCTTCTACAACTACTATTCCAACCAGGTGGCGGATATCGAAAGCAAGATGCACAGCTTCTCCGTCGATTTTCTCAATCTGGTGGAACGGGATTTCATCTCCCGCCAGGGATAATTTTTTTTTTAGCCGGGGAACGCGCCATGGGTCCGATCGAAGAGGGAGGGGGAGGCTGCAAGAGGAGACTGGTTTCCGACATCAACGTCACGCCGCTGGTGGACGTTATGCTGGTGCTGCTGATCATCTTCATGATCACCGCGCCCATGATGACCCAGGGCGTTGACATCAACCTGCCGGAAACCACGGCCAGGCCCCTGCAGCAGGAAAAAAAGCCGGTCATCGTCACCATCAACAAAAAGGGGGAGATCTTCCTCGACCAGAGCAAGGGCAGCCAGGCTCTGATCAAGCAGCAGCTCGCCAGCCTGGCCGAAAAAGCGCCCGACAGCACCATACTCCTGCGGGCGGACAAGGAGGTTCCCTATGGCCTGGTCGTCTCGGTGATGAGTGACATCAAGCAAGCCGGTTTCGACAAGCTCGGCATGGTCACCCAGCCGGAAATCGAAAAGGCAAAGAGATAGAACCCCTGTGCAACCCTTCTACTCCCCAAGGCTCGATGACTCGGAAAAACAGTGGCCTTTCTCCCTGCTTCTCGCCGTCGGCCTGCACCTGCTGGTTTTCCTGATCGGCTATCTTGCCCCGAAAATTTTTGACTTCCGGCCGAAGATCGAGGAGGTGCAAACAGTCAACCTCTTCAACGTGCAGGACATCCGGCAGAGCGCGCCGGCCGCGGCGCCGGCCCGCAGCAAGGCGCCCGCCGTCGAACCGGAGGCCAGGAAAAAGGCTCCGGAACCCGTCAAGACGCCGGAGCCGGTGAAGGCTGAGCCGGTAAAGAAGGTGGAACCAAGCAAACCGGAACCGGTTGCGGTTGCCAAGGACGCCATCTCCCTGAAGCCGATCAAAAAAAAGGACAAAGCGGATCTTGAGCAGGTGAAGAAGCTGCGCGAGAAGCTGCTTGCCGAGGAAAAGACAAAAAAGGCCAGGAGCGAGGCCGAACGGGCCAAGGCCGAAGCCGAAAAGGCGAAGGCTGCCGCCGAGAAGGCCCGGGCCGAGGCCGAGGCCAAGCTGCAGGACGCCATGGCCAGCCTGAAGCAGTCTCTCAAGGCTGGTCAGGTTTCCGGCAAGGGAGGCCCGGGCGCCACCGGCACCTCGGCCACCGCGACCGGCACCGGCGCAGGGGCCGGCAGCGGCGCCATGGTGGAGGAAAATCTGCGCCGCTATCTGCTGGCGGTGAACGAACAGATCCAGGAGAACTGGCGCTTGCCCGACCTGCAGAGCTGGAAGGACGATCTGGAGGCTGTCATCGTCATCCGGGTACGGCGGGATGGGGTGGTGCTGCACAAGTTTTTTGAGAAGAAATCGGATAATATCTATTTCAACCAGTTTGTTGAAAAAACCCTGAAGGAATCGTCGCCACTCCCCCCATTTCCGGTGGGCCTGGACGACGAGGAAATGGAAATAGGCCTGAAGTTCAGGCCGGGAGAAGTACTCTGATGCACCGCACATTTTTTACCGATCATGTTTCACCGTTGCTCCGCGCCCTCTTTCTTTTTGCCCTCATCTTCCTCTGCGCCAGCCAGGCCGAGGCGAGGGTCTACCTGGACATCACCTCCCCGAACTTCCGCAAGGTCAAGGTTGCCGTTCCCTACTTCACCGAGAAGCCTCAACCGGACAAGGCTGTCGATTCGGGGAAGAGGATGGCCGATTTCATGAGCCGCGCCTTGGCTTTTCACGGGTTCGTGGAAATCATCGACCCCACGACCTACAACGGCAGTCAGGATTGGGACTGGCCCTCGCTCGGCACCGAATTCACCGTGCTGGGACAGTTCGAGCATGACCCCAGCGGCATTGCCATTGAGATGCGCCTGGTGGATATCCATGGCGGGCGGATGATCCTGGGCCGCCGCTACAAAGGCGCCACCAGCAAAACCAAGGACATCCTGAAAAAATTCTGCGACGAGGTGGTGCAGCAGCTCACCGGCGAGCCGGGCATCAGCCTCAGCCAGATCGCCTTTGTCTCCAACGGCACCGGGGCCAAGGAGATCTATCTCGCCGACGTGCTGGGCGAAGAGATCCGCCAGGTCACCCAGCACGAGTACCTTGCTGTTTCCCCGCGCATCTCGCCGGACGGCAAGCTGCTCGCCTACACCTCTTACCACCGTGGCAATGCCAATCTCTATATCACCGAGCTGAGCACCCTGCGCAAAACCACCCCGATCTCCCGGCGCAAGGGTTTGAACATGGCCCCCTCCTGGGCGCCGGACAGCAAGGTGATGGCCGCCACCTTGAGCAAGGACAACAACCCCGACCTCTATATCATCGACAACAGCGGCAACGAACTGAGGCGCCTCACCAGCGGCGAAGGCATCAATGTTTCCCCAAGCTGGGCGCCGGACGGCAAAAGCATGGCCTTTGTCTCCGACCGCAGCGGCACGCCGCAGGTCTATGTCATGGACATCAAAACAAAGGCCGTAAAGCGCATCACCTTTTTGGGCAACGAAAACACCACCCCCAACTGGTCTCCCAAGGGAGACTGGATCGCCTATACCGGCCTGATCAACGGCGCCCGCCATGTGATGATGATCAAGCCCGAAGGCGGCACCCCGGTACAGGTCACCCAATCCTGGGGGGAACACGAATCGCCATGCTGGTCGCCGGATGGCCGCCAGATCGTCTTTTCGCGCAAACGCAACAACAAACAGGAGATTTGCGCCATATTCAAAAGCGGGGCCGGACTGCGCACCCTTTTCAGCCTGAAGGGAGACCAATCCTCCCCGCAATGGGGTCCCCGCCAGGAAATGTGACCCTTTGGAACCGGCGGCACCTATAACGAAGGAGAATGCCATGAAAAAAAAGATGCCCACCCTGGTCCTCACCCTCTGCCTCGCTCCCCTGCTCATGCAATGCGTGGCGGCCCAGAGCGATGTCCGGGGCATGGATCTGCGCCTGCGCACCATGGACATGAAGATCTCGGAAATGGACACCAAGGTCAACGCCCTGCGAAACCAGGGCGGCAGTCAGGCCGAGCTTGGGAATCAGCTGGACCAGATACAGTCGCGGCTTTTGCAGTTGGAAGGCAAGCTCGGGGAACATGCCCACCAGCTCCGTAAAATTCAGGATGAGCAGGCCCTGTCCAAACAGAGCGGCGCTGGCCGCCTCGATCAACTGCAAAGCAAGGTAGACGAGCTGAGCGCCCGCAACAAGGAGCTGAACCAGCAGCTGAGTTCGGTGAGCGATAACTTCTCGCAGCTGCAGGACGCCCGGGCCAGAGAGGCGGCCGAGCGCGCCGCGGCCGCGGCAAAGGCCGCCGAGGAGGCGCAGCAGAAAGCCGAGGCCGTGAGCGCCCCGCGGGTGATTGAACCTGAGCAGGTCAAGAAAAAAGGCGGCGAAGAGAAAACGGCGGGCGAGGCCCCGGCCCGCAAGGAAGCCGTCAGCCAAGGCCCGGTGTCTGGCACAACTTCCCCGGCCCCGGCCCCGACTCCGGCAGCCCCGGAAAAAGAACCGACCACCAAGGATTCTCTCTACAACGAGGGGCTTGCCGCCTATAACGACAAAAAATACAAGGAAGCGTACAACGCCTTTGCGAGCTATCTCGAAAAGAACCCCTCTGGCCAGCTTGCCCCCAATGCCCGTTTCTGGCTCGGCGAGTGTCTTTTCCAGCAGAAGGAATATGAGCTGGCGATCCTCGAATACCAGAAGGTCATAGCGAACCACCCCAAAAGCAACAAGGCCTCGGCCGCCCTGTTCAAGCAGGCGCAGGCCTTTGAAAAGCTCGATGAGCAGGAAACGGCAAAGATCGTCTACAACAAACTGCTTGTCGATTACCCCGGCAGCGAACAGGCAGGCGCGGCAAAGAAACGGCTGGGCGAGCTCAAGTAAACGCGTCCCGCCGAGCAGCCCCCCTGCTCGACCGGGATCGCACCGCCAGCGCGCAAAAAAAAAAGGGCACAGCGTCACTGCTGTGCCCTTTTTTTTTGCGTATGAAAAGTACTATACGTTGATGCCCAGCTCCTTCTCCTTGGCGGCTACGGCCAGACGGGTCTTGACCGCGGTGTCGGGGATGAGGCTCATGGAATCGATGCCACACTCCACCAGGAAGGTGGCGAACTCGGGGAAGTCCGAGGGCCCCTGGCCGCAGATGCCGATTTTCCGGCCACGGCGCTTGGCAGTGGCGATGACCATCTTGATCATTGCCTTCACCGATTCGTCGCGCTCGTCGGCAATGCCTGCGATCAGGCCGGAATCGCGGTCAAGACCGTAGGTGAGCTGGGTCAGATCGTTGGAACCGATGGAGAAACCGTCGAAGATGTCGGCAAAGGCGTCGGCGGAGATGACGTTGCTGGGAATCTCGCACATCACGTAAAGCTCCAGGCCGTTCTCGCCCTGGACCAGGCCGCACTCCTTCATGACCTGGATGACCTTCTTGCCCTCCTCGGGGGTGCGGCAGAAGGGAACCATCAGCTTGATGTTGGTCAGCCCCATCTCATTGCGGGCCTTGAGCAGCCCCTTGCACTCGAGCTCGAAGGCGGGCCGGTACTTGGGATCGTAGTAGCGGGAGGCGCCGCGCCAGCCGATCATCGGGTTTTCCTCTTCCGGCTCGTAGAAAGTGCCGCCGGTGAGGTTGGCGTACTCGTTGCTCTTGAAATCGGAGAGGCGGACAATGACATCCTTCGGGTAGAAGCCGGCGGCGATGCGGCCGACGCCCTCGGCGACCTTGTCGATGAAGAACTGCTTCTTGTCGGCATAAGCGCCGGTTTTTCCGTCGATAACCTTGACCACCTTCTGCTTTTCCGGGTCGGAGGATTTCTTCAATTCCTCGTAGTTGTAGAGGGCCAGGGGATGGATGCCGATGTGGGAGTTGATGACGAACTCCTCGCGGGCCAGACCCACGCCGTCGTTGGGTATCTGGCACTCGGAAAAGGCCTTCTCGGGGATGGCCAGATTCATCATGATCTTGGTCTTGGTCTTGGGCAGATCGTCGAGATCGACCCGCTCGATTTCAAAGTTCAGCAATCCTTCGTAGACAACGCCTTTCTCGCCCTCGGCCGAGGAAACCGTGACATCCTGGCCATTCTTGATCAGCTTGGAGCCATTCCCGGTGCCGATCACGCAGGGGATGCCCAGCTCGCGGGAGATGATCGCCGCGTGGCAGGTGCGGCCGCCACGGTTGGTGACGATGGCCGAGGCGATCTTCATGATCGGCTCCCAGTCNNACCAGCACCTCGCCCTTCTTGAAGCTGTGAATGTCGACGACGTTGGCGATGACATTGGCCTTGCCCTGGCCGATCTTGGTGCCGACCGCAAGGCCTTCCACCAGAACCGTGCCCTTCTCCTTGAGCTTGTAGGTTTCCATCACCTTCTTGCTGGTCTGCGAATGCACGGTCTCCGGGCGGGCCTGGACGATGAAGAGCTTGCCGGTGCCGACCTTGACGCCATCGCCGTCCTTGGCCCACTCTATATCCATGGCCTTGCCGTAGTGGTCCTCGATGATACAGGCCCACTTGGCAAGCTGCAGGATCTCGTCGTCATTGATCACATAGGAAGTACGCTCAAGCGGGGTGGTGGCGATGTTCTTCACCGGCTCCTTGGCGTCGGCATCGGTGTTGTAGATCATCTTGATCTCTTTGCTGCCCACCGTTTTTCCGACTATGGGCCGCTTGCCCTGTTTCAGGGTCGGCTTGAAAACGTAGTACTCGTCGGGGTTCACCGCCCCCTGCACCACGTTTTCGCCAAGGCCCCAGGCGCCGGTGATGAAAACCGCATCGGTGAAGCCGCTTTCGGTGTCGATGGAGAACATGACCCCCGAGGAGGCGGAGTCGCTGCGCGCCATCTTCTGCACCACGATGGAAAGGTAAACGTCGAACTGGCCAAAGCCCTTGTCGTGGCGGTAGGAGATGGCCCGGTCGGTGNNTCGGGCAGATCCTCGGCGGTGGCGGAGGAGCGCACGGCCACGTCCACATTGGACCCGTATTCGGCCTCCATCTTTCTGTACGCCTCAAGAACCTCCTTGCGCAGGTCTTCCGGGAACTCGGCATGCCGGATGATGTCGCGGGTTTTCTTGCCGCGCTCCTGGAGGTTGCGCAGATCGTGGGTGTCAAGGCCGGCCAGGGCCTCCTCGATGGCCCTTTCCACCCCGGCGGTTTTCAGGAGATGCCGGTAGGCATAGGCGGTGATGGCAAAACCGTTGGGGACAGCCACCCCTTTTGACGTAAGCTTCTGATGCATTTCACCCAGGGAGGCGTTCTTACCGCCCACCAGCGGCACATCCTCGATCCCGATCTCGTCAAACCACAGAATGAAAGCCTCATCATGTTTACCCATCGTACTCTGCTCCTGGAATTTGTATTGAAAGATGCCCTGCGAAAAACGGACTTAAAAATATTCAATGATTATGCGGAAAACGCCAACACTGTATAGCGAATCTTGCCCGCAGGGTCAACCGAAACCTCACCTGAACGGCAAAAACCCCCTTGTTTTCGCCCTCTTGCCACTGCCCTGCCTTCGTGCCGCGTCGACACTCCGTTGCGAGAGCCGTCCCTGGCTCTTTCCGGGCCAAGGACGCGCCCTGTGCCGCTCCTGCCCCGTTTTTTCAAGGGGCCGACAAACAAAGCCCCCACGGGGGAAACAGGCGGCGAGCAGAGGGGAAACGAAGAAAAAGGGGTTAGAGTATCCCTTGCGGTTTATGCTAAGTTATATCACAAAACAAAAATGCGGGTGTTTTTTTTGTACCCCATCCTTATTTCATTACACAGGACCAGGAGACCATGAGCAACGACCGTATCGAAGGGCTTTTTTTGCAGCATACGCGGGAGAACAACCACGCCGCCAGCGACTATTTCTCTCTGATCAAGGAACTGGTGGCCATCCTCGGCCAGCTCCCCGCCGAAGCCAGGGAAGCCAAGGAGGTGCAGGCGGCCATCGCCGGAGCCTACCAGCTGGTCGAGGACGAAATCCGCACCAGCACAGCGCCGCCGACAAAGCAGATCTCCTTCGGCACCTCGGGCTGGCGCGGCATCATCGGCAAGGATTTGACCCTGCACACGGTCGGCCTGGTCACCCAGGCCATCATCGACATCTACCGCCGCCTCGATCAGGATGACCGGCTTGCGGGTGATCTCGGGGTTGCAAGCTTTGCCGAGGCGCAAAAACGCGGGGCGGTGGTCGGCTTCGATAACCGCTTCGGCGGCAGTCTGCTGGCCGAACGGGCGGTGCAGGTGCTCACCAGCAACGGCATCGGGGTCCACTACGCCGGAGAGGCGAGCACCGGCACCCTGTCGGCCACGGTGCTCGTCCTGGGCGCGGCCTTTTCCATCAACCTCACCCCGAGCCACAACCCCCTGGAATATGGCGGCTTCAAGTTCAATGCCGCCGATGCCGGCCCGGCGGCAAAGCCGATCACCGACGCGATCACGGCAAACGCCCGGAAACTGGTCGAGGAAAACCAGCCCCCCGCTCTCAAGGCGCGGGAAGATCTTGTCCGCCCCTGCGACGCGCTGGCCTGCTGGCAGGAGCTGGTCGCCAGGGGCAAGGGCCTGCACGGCCTCGATTATCCGGCGCTCATCGACCGCTTCCATGCCGATCCGGATTGCGTGGTGGTGATCGACTGCGTCCACGGGGCAAGCAGGGTGCACATGCGGGCCCTTTTCGGCAACAGGACTTCGGAACGCCTCATCTTCCTGCGGGACAACGCCGATCCGACCTTCGGCGGCGTGGCGCCGGAACCCTCCTCCCAGAACATGCGTCAGGTTCTGGAAACCCTCCGGGGCAGAAGCGAGGCAAAAAAGCTCGGGGCCATCATCGACCCGGACGCCGACCGCATCCGCTTCACCGACGGGGAAACGGAAATCGACATGAATTTCTTCGGGGCCATGGCCTATCATTACCTGCATGAGAAAAAGGGCAAGAAAGGGCTGGTAGCCAAGACCGTCGCCACCAGCAACTTCGCCAACGCCATCGCCAGGGCGCTGGGGGAAGAGGTTTTTGAGCCCAGGGTCGGCTTCAAGGAGTTCAAGCCGGTGATCGGCCGGGCCCTCATCTGCTTCGAGGAGTCCGACGGCATCTCGGCCATTGGCCACACCCCGGAGAAAGACGCCTACATCGGCCTGCTCCTCGCCCTGGACATGCTGCTTGCCACCGGCAAGAACCTCAGCGCCTCCCTCGCCGAGCTGCAGAAGGAATATGGCGCCTATTTCCCGGCCCGGGGCGGGGTGACGGTGAGCCAGCAGGGCGAAACCCTGCTCACAACCCTGGCCCGGCTCGAGAAATATGGGCCCGGCGTCTCGGTTTCCATCGGAGGCGAGGAGAAGAAGATCGTCGAGGTCATAGCCATCGACGGCCGCAAGATGATCTTTGCCGATGGCAGCTGGCTGATGATCCGCCCCTCCGGCACCGAGCCCAAGGTGCGCTTTTACGTCGAGGCGAGAAGCGAGGCGGGCAAGGAGGCCCTTTTTGGCGCGGCCAAGGCGATGCTCGCCGAAATCGGCCTGCTCTGAGGCGGGGGACAACAGCCTTCAGCCGGCAAGCTTCTCCCCAAGCCCGGAGGCGCGTTCCACCCGGCGGGAGACCGCGGCGCCGACAACCTCTGCGCTGCCGATTATCATCACTTCCTGCCTGGCCCTGGTAATGCCGGTGTAGAGGAGCTCCCTGCTCAAAAGCGGGAAATCCTCTTGCGGCAGGATCAGGGCTACCCGCTCGAACTCCGAGCCCTGGCTCTTGTGGATGGTCATGGCATAGGCGGTTTCATGGGCCGGCAGCAGCATGAGGGGGATGGCCCGCAGGGCCCCTTTTTCCTCGCCCGGAAAGAACGCCTGCGGCTCCCCGCCCGCGGAGGGCCAGATGATGCCGGTATCACCGTTGAAGAGCCGGAGCCGGTAGTTGTTCTCCTGGATCAGAATCGGTCTGCCCTTGTAGCCGAGACCGCCCCCTCCCCCTTTGCCGGCAATGCCGAGCAGCCGCTCCACCAGGCCGTTCATGGCCGCTACCCCGTCCGGGCCGTGCCGGTGCGCGCAAAGGATGCGGAAACGGGCCAGAATGGCGAGGGCCGCATGGGGGTCCGGCGCAGTGAAAATGGGGGCGTATGAGGCGCGGATGAGCTCGGCCAGTCCGGCAGGCCATGCGCCCTCCCCTTCCTCTCTCCGGGAGAAAAAACGCACCCCGCCCGACTCCTCGGCAAGCAGGGCAAGGGTTTTTGCCGCCGCTCCGCTGTTCACCGCCGCAGCCAGCATCCCTATTGGCGAATCTTCCTTGAAGCGATAGCTTTTCCTGAGTTCCACCACGCAGTCGGCAAGCAGGCCTGCCTGCGCCCCGCCATCCTCCCCGCCCGTGCGCGCGCCAGCAAGGGCGGCCCGGCAGATATCGCCGAGAATCGAGCCCGCTTCCACCGAGGAAAGCTGATCCCGGTCGCCCAGGAGAACGATGCTGCTCCGCGGGTTCACCGCGGCAAAGAGTTTCGCCATCAGCGCCATGTCCACCATGGAGGCCTCGTCCACCACGATCAGCTCCTGGGGCAGCGGGTTTTTACGGTCATGGCGGAAGGAGGTCGGGGTTTTCGGCCTGTAGCCCAAGGCCCGGTGGATGGTTGAGGCGGCAAGCGGCATGGCGGCGAGCAGCTCCGCCGGCAGCTTGAGCTCCTTCTGCCTTGCGGCAAGGGACTCGCTCAGTCTGGCTGCCGCCTTGCCGGTGGGGGCCAGGAGGAGGATGCCGGGCAGGGCGGCGCCGGAATCGTGGGCATAGAGCAAGGCAAGGGCGAGGCAGCGGGCAATGAGGGTGGTTTTGCCGGTGCCGGGTCCGCCGCTGATGATTCCGAGCCGTTGCCGAAATACCCTCCGGCAGGCCTCCCGCTGCTGCCGGGAAACTTCCGCGCCTTCGGAAAAAAGCTGCGCGAGGCAGCGGTCGAGCCGCGCCTCGTCAAGGCCATCCTTCCGCGACTTTGCCCTGGCCAGGAGCATCTCGGCCAGTTCCGCCTCGTAGCGCCAGTAGCGCTGCAGGTAGAGACGGTTTCCCTCAAGAACCAGGGGGGTAGTCGTCTCGCCGTTTCCAACCAGAGGGCTCGCTGCCAGCTCAGGCAGAAGCACGGGCAGCGGCGGCAAGGCCTGGCCAGGGAGTTCACCTGCCGTCAGATCCTCCCCAGCGCAGATTTTTTCCAGATCAAGACAGATGTGCCCCTTGCCGATTCCGGCCCTGGCCAGGGCCGCCGCCAGAAGCACCTGCTCCCCTGTCCCGGGGTCGAGGCGCCTCAGGGTCGCGGCCAGATAGCGATCGAAATCCTCGAGGATCCCTGCGGAGATGAATTGCTCGATCATGGAGCTCATGGCAGCTCTCCTGAGGCAAGGCGCGCGAACATGGCGGAAAGCGCTTCGATGCGCGCCTGGGGCGGCCGGTCGTAAAACACCCCGGACGCAGGGCCGCTCTCCGGATGCATGCCCTTGAAAAAGAGATAGAGGACCCCGCCGAAATGGGTCCGATAGTCGTAGCCGGGCAGGCGCGCGGCCAGATAACGGTGCAGGGCCACGGCATAAATATGGTACTGGAGATAATAATGGTGGCTCGCCATGGCCTGGGCGAGCTTCTCCGCTGCGTAATCGCCGCGGCTTGCCCCCAGGAAATTGCTCTTGTAATCAAGGATGTACCACCTGCCCCGATGGGCAAAGACCAGATCGACAAAGCCCTTCAAAAAGCCGCGCAGGGGAATGAAGTGCAGGTTGGCGAGGGCGTCGGCGTACCCGGCAGGGAGCGCTTCGGGCTGATCGCGGAAGGGGCTGGCCAGAAGAGCGGGCAGGAGTGCCCTTGTCCGTTCCGCCTCGTCCCCCAGGGGGAAGGTGAAGGCAAGCTCGCGCAGGCAGTGCTGGTCATCCAGGTCCTTGAGGCGGAACCCCTCTGCGGCCAGGAGGGGGGTGGAGAAAATCTCCTGAAAGGCCGTCGAAACCGGGGCCAGCCAGGCATCTGCATCGTAGCCGTGGCAGCGGAGCTGGGCGCCCACCACCTCGGCCAGGGCCTCGCCGCTGTTCTGCCGGGCAAAGGAGAGCAGCTCGAAAATCCGGTGGAAGAAATTGCCCGCCACCGGTCCCTTCGGGAAGTGGGCCAGGGCGATGTCGGCCTCGACTGCCGGTTCCGCCAAAGAGTCGGGGGGCAGATGGGGCTCCGCCTCCCTGCCTGTTTCTTCATGCTGCTCCAGGGCGGTCAGATGGGAGAAGCTGCCGATCCGCCAGACCTGGGGAAAGCTCCGGCCCAGGGTCCGGCAGGCAGGGGCAGAGGCGCCAGCCCTTTCCGGCCTGCGGCCGGTCTCCCCCTTATTGCCTTCGGCAAGCTCGCGCAGGTGCCAGCTTGCGTTTCCGGAAACCCTTGCCGCAAGCTTATCAAGCAACTCTTCCTGGGGCATCTCCTTCAACAAACTGCGCCAGGCCGGAAGCGAGAACTCCTCCCCGGCCGCCGGGTCCGCATGGAGCAGATAGGCGAGCGCGCTCCGCTCGTAACCGCTTACCGGCGCCCAAAGCAGCTTGCAGCAGTGGCGGGCGCGGGTAACCGCCACATAGAGCAGCCGCAGGCTTTCCGCAAACTCCTCGCTGGCCGCGGCCTCATTCACCTCGGCCGTGGGCAGCAGGGCGATCCTGCCCTGCCAGTTCTCCGTCGGATCGTGCCAGACGGTGTAGGGGGCCTCCCCCTTGCCGGCAGAGGCAAAGCAGAGATAGGGGCAGTAGACCACGGGATATTCGAGCCCCTTGCTCCGGTGCACGGTGACCAGCTGCACGCACGCCTCGTCGCTTTCCAGACGCAGCTCCGCCTCTTCCCCGCTTTCTTCCCCGGCGAGCAGGGCGGCAAAGTGGTCGATGAGCATGAGCGGGGAAAGATGGTTCTCGCTTTCCGCTCGTTGCAACAGCTCGGCCAGATGCCTGAGATTGGTGAGCCGGCGCTCGCCGTCGATGAGGGCGAGCAGCCGCTCGCAGGTGCGCCACCTTTGCCAGGCGGCATGAAACATCTGCATCACCCCGCTTTTCTGCCAGCAGCCTTGCAGCTCGGCAAACTGGCGCATCAGCTCCTGCAGTTGCGCGTCGTCCTCGCCAAGGAGGGCAAGGGCATGGGAGGAGAAGCCCAGCATGGGGGTGGCCAGGGCCTTTCGCAGCAGGAGCCCGTTGCCGGGATCGGCCACCGCCCGCAGGAGCCGTAGGCACTCCTCCGCCTCCGGGCTTTTGTAGACGCTTTCCTTGCTCTGCAGCACTGCGGCGACCCCGGCAAGGCGCAGGGCCTCCTGGATTTCCGCGGCCTGGGAATTGGTGCGCACCAGCACGGCAAGGTCGGCGGCAGAGACGGGCCGGTCGCCGATCCTGGCCGCCCCGGCCAGCAAGGCCTTGATATCTTTCGCCACCAGCTCCGGGATCAGGGGCTCGATCTTGTTCTTGGCCAGGCGTTTTTCCTTGCCGGCGCAAAGTTCCTCGGGAAGGGTGAGAAAGTGCAGGGGCGCGTCGCCGAAACCATCCGAGCGCCAGAGATCGTCAGCCGTGGGCCGGGGCTCGACCTTGGCAAAGGCGATACGCTTCTCCCAGAAGGGGTTGGCCGGCGCGGCAAAAAGCTCGTTCACCGCCGCCACCATCCGCACGTCCGCCCGCCAGTTGGTGAACATCGTATGCCTGCCGATGCCAGGACGCCCGGCGGCGTTGAGGTAGGCATAGATATCGGCGCCCCGGAAGGCGTAAATGGCCTGCTTGGGATCGCCGATCAGAAAGAGCGACTCCCGGCCCTGGCCGTAGATGGCCTGAAAGATCCGATACTGGACCGGATCGGTGTCCTGAAACTCGTCGATGAGGGCGGCCGGGAACCTGGCCCGGATGGCGGCGGCAAGCTTCTTGCCGGAAACTCCCTGCAGGGCCCGGTCCAGGCCGGTGAGCAGCTCGTCAAAGGATTGCCGCCGGCTCGCCTTCAGGCGTTTGTCCATCTCGCCGCGCACAAAGCCGGCCGCTTCGGCGAGGAAGAGCGCCTGGCAGGAGCGGGCCAGGGCCAGCCTTGCCTCGAGCAGCTTCTCCCAGGCGCTGAAAAAGGGGTTGTCCGGGTAGGTGTTCTTTTTGAGGGCCGTGGCGGTGAAGACCTCGCCCTTGGGATGAAAGATATTGCTTGATGCGAGCAGCTCCCCTTTCCTGGGGGGAGTGAAGGAGCGCGGGCCATTTTCGGAGAAAAACTCGCTGATCCTTGCCAATAAGCCCTCGGCAAGCAGGGCCTTGAACGGAGCGGTGAGGCCTTGCGCCTCTGCAAAAAAAGAGGCGAGGCGCTCTTTTTCGGCCAGCCAGATGGCCCGGGCCTGGTCGTAGCAGAGTTGCACCCGGCTGAAGAGCGCGTCACGCTCCGGCTCGCTTGCCTCTGTGCACACCGGATAATCGCGGTGCCGGATCACCTCCCGGGCAAAGTTCAGAAACTGCCCGTGGCTCACCTTCTCCCGGACGAGATCGGCCAGGCGCGGATCAAGGTCATAGAAGCTCGCCACCCAGTAATCGTCCGCCACCTCGGCCAGCAGCTTTTCCGTGGAGCCGGTCAGCTCCAGATCAAAGGGCAGCCCGGTTTCCAGGGCATGCTGTTTCAGGATGCGCTGGCAGAAGCCATGGATGGTGGAGACCGCCGCCCGGTCGATATCGCTTGCGGCCTTGAGCAGAAAGCGCCTGTCCAGCTCCCTGTTTGCGCTTGCCGCGACCAGGCGGGCAAGAAAAGGGTCTTCGGAGGCGGCCTCGCTCGCAAATGCCTCCATTGCCGCCCGCAGCCTCTCCCGGATCCGTTCGTGCAGCTCGGCCGTGGCCGCCTCGGTAAAGGTGACCACCAGAATCTCCTCGACCCCCAGGCGCCGTTCGAGGAGCAGGCGCAGGTAGAGGGAGGTGATGGAATAGGTCTTGCCGGTGCCGGCGCTGGCCTCGATCAGCTGGATACCGGTGAGCGGTATTGTGATGGCGTCAAAGGTGTCGCTCACGAAAGCTTCTCCTGATGCGCGATAAGCGGGGCGAAAACCTTGAGGGCGAGCTCGGCAAAGCCGCAAGAAGGCGCGTGGTCGGGATAAGGGCTGTAGCCGGGGCGGACAGGCACCAGGCTCCCGAAAAGCTGCCGGCAGCAAGGTTCATTCCCTTCGCCCGGCATCCGGTTGTTACCCAGATATTCTTCACGGGCCTTGCCATACGCCGCCTCCTCAAGCGCATCCCGCTCTCCGCCTTTGCCGCTCAGCAACGTCCGGGCAAAGCGCCAGGAGCTCTTGGGAAAGAAAAGGAGCGGTTCATCCGCGCCTGCCCGGAAAAGCTCAGTCAATTCGGCAAGATGCTCTCTCGCATTCTCCACGGCCCGCAGGCGGATCGCCTCGGCCCCGCCCTTTTCGCCCTTGCCGACCACGAAGGAATCAAGAGGCTGGTCGCCCGGATTCAGCGCACAGAGAAAAAGATGGTCCAGCCAGGCGGCAAGGAGGACGCGGCCATGCAGCTTGCTGTTTGTGACATGGATGCGCCCCTCGGCATGGCGGCCGCCGATTTCTCCCCAAAGGGAAATGCCCTCGCCAAGGGCAACCTCCCCGGCCAGAGGCATGAGCGGCTTTTGGCCGATACAGGCGGCAACCTTTTGGAGGATGGGCGCAACCGCCTCTTCTATTTCCCTGAGCACCGGCAAGGCCGCCTTGCCCAGGGGAAGAAGGCCCTGCCCCCGCCAACGGCGGGCAAGCTCTGCGCCCTCCCCTTCCCGCGCCAGGCCTTCGTCGAGCAGCTCCCGGGCCAGCTGATATTTTTCAAGCTCGTCAAGCACCACCGGCTCGCGCTCGGCAAGGGCCTCGTCCCGCTCCTCCAGGAAAAGGCCCAGGCGCTGTTCGAGAAACCACCTGGCCGGCCTTGCCCAAAAGCGCTTCAACTCGGCAAGGTTGAGCCTGTCCTCTTGCCTCCCGCGCGGAACAAGGGGAGCCGGCAGAAAAAAATGCCGGCCGGCCGGAGTCGTCAGCCTCGTCTGGACCGCCAGGCAGTATTCCTGGCTATAGCTGAAGAGCCGCTCTGCGCTGCCGCAGAAATAACGGGGGCTGAAAGGCTGGAGGGGATGCTGCCGGCAGAGCCGGGCCCAAAAAAGCATTCTTTGCCGGGCAACGGGCAGAGCGGGGTCGCAGCCCGGCAGGGAAAAGCTTGCCTGGGTGGTCTCGATGAGCTCTTCCACCACGAGGGAGGGGGGGAGCGGCTTGCCGTCCCGCAGGCTGTTGCCGGTATGGAAGAGCAGAAGCTTCTCCCTGGCCGCCAAAAGCGCCTCCAGAAAAAGGTAGCGGTCGTCATGATGCCTGGCCCGATCCCCGAGCATGGGAAAGCGGGCCATGAGGTCGTAGCTCTGGGGATGCTGCATCCTGGGGAAATCCCGATCGTTCAGGCCCAGGATGCAGACGACCCGGAAGGGGATGGCCCGCATGGGCAGCATGCCGCAAAAGGTGATGCCGCCGGCGAGAAAACCCTGCTCGCTCTGGCTCTGCCCGAGTTTTTCCTCAAGGAGGATGACCAGCTCCGCCAGGGAAAGAGGCTGGTCAAAGCCGCTTGCCGTTGCCTCGTTGGCAATCTCCGCCAGAGCCTCGCGAATCTTCTGCAGCTGCCAGCCCCGGTTTGACCGGGAGAGGAAAAGGCCATCCAGCAGCTCAGCGAGCAGGCCCTGCCACTTTTCGATGCGCAGAGGTTTTTCGAGCCTGGCCAGCAGGACGAAGAGGGTTTCCGCGAAGTGGATGAAGCGGCCGGCCAGGGTGGCGGCCTGGCCTTCGATCTCCCCATGGGGAAGAACATCGCCGCAAAAGAGGCCGTCGCCACCGAGCGCATAGCCGAGCAGGAGCCGGTCAAAGCCGAAACGCCAGGTGTTCTGCCGCTCCCGGGGCTGGCCGTTTCTTTGCCGGTGCTCCTCGTCGATCCCCCAACGGATGCCGGCGGCCTCGATCCAGGTGCGGATCTGGGGCAGGTCGGCCTGCTCGATGCCGAAACGGCCGTAAACCTCCGGGATGGCCAGCACCTCCAGCACCTGGTTCGCCGTCAACCGGCCGGGCGCCAGGACAAGCAGCCGGAAAAAGGCCTCGATCAGCTCGATGCCGCCTCCGGAAGGCCGGTCGGCGATCCGGTAGGGGAGAAAGCGCGGGTCCTCGACCGGCAAGGCGAAGACGGCATCGATGAGCGGGGCGTAGAGAGCCACATCGGGCAGCATGACCACAATGTCCCGCGGCTCCAGGCGACCATCGCCGTCGAGCAGGGCCAGGAGCTGATCCTGCAAGACCTCCACTTCCCGCAGCCTGCTGAAACAGGCATGGATCATGAGAGAGTCGTCGCTGTCTTCCAGAACCCTTCCCGGGTTGCCGGCCTGCTCAGGCCCGGGAAGGGAGAGCGCGAGGATGTCGTTCTGCAGGTGGTGGAGGAGCGTGGCCGCCCCCTCCTGCCGCTGAAAGAATTCGCCGGCCGGCTGGTATTCGCAGCCCTCCTCAAGCAGCCGCTGAAAATCGCGGGCCACCGAGCCGCAGGAGGCCAGGAGCGGGTGGCCGGATTCGAGGAAGAGATCCTCGGCCGTCAGCCCTTCCGGCAGCCGCGCCTCCAGGCGACTGATCTCGGCGGGTGAGCGGATCTCGGCGAAATAGGCCTCGCTGGGCGCAAAGAGGAAGAAGTGCACCGGCAGATTCCGGGCCAGGTCATTGAGGATGGCGAGATAGATTCTGGGCAGGGTGTCGATGCCGAAGACGCTCACCCGTTCGGGAAGAAGCTCGGAAAAGGGAATTTCTCCCGCCGCGAGGGCCTCCCGTGCCCGGACCATGAGCCGGGCCGGGGAACAGCAGCCGATATGCTCCACTATCCTCTGCCAGAGCAGGGGCTGCCAGCGCTCGGAGGCAAGCTCCTCGCCGGCAATCAGGGTGCTCCCCTCCTCCCAGGCCAGCACCATTTCGGGCCGGTACACCGCGTACTGGTCAAAGAGATAGGCAAGCTGCCGGCAGAGCTGCAACTTTTTCGTGGGACTCCCCTCGACCAGATAGGCATACAGGGAAAAAAAATCCGGATCCTGCCCGCATTCGTCCAGAAGGGAGAAAATGACAAAGGCCAGCCGTTCCCGGCTGAATCGCTGAACAAGGTCGCCCTCTTCGCCGATGGTGGCGCGGAGTATGCGCTGGATGAACTGCCGGGGATGGGGAAAGTCGGGGTTGGCCCAGACCCCGAAGTGCCGGGAGAGCTGCATGGAAAGCCAGGCGGCCATGCCCTTGCTCTGCACCATGATGCATTCCGGGGCAAAGGGCGAGGAAAGGGGCTCGGCCGCGATACCGCACAGGGCTTCAAGCAGGGCCTCGACCCGGTTGGAGCGGTAAAGCTGGATGCCCTCCTTCCTCATGAACTACTTGCTTGCAGCGGAAAGAACCGCCTAGCCCTGCTGCTGGTGCAGGCAGGCCTGCAGGCGGGTGACGAGCTGGCCGAGCTCCGGCTTGGTGATCTGGTCGTCGGCGCCCACCGATTCTCCCTTGTGGCGGGCCGTGGCATTGATCAGCGAGGAAAAGAGCATCACCGGAATCCCCTCGAACTCGCTGTTTTCCTTGATGCGCAGGCAGAGATGGTGGCCGTCCATGCGCGGCATCTCGATGTCGGTGATCACGGCGAGCACCTCATTGCGCACCGTTCCCTTGCGCCGCAGCTCGTCCAGATACTCCCAGGCCTGCTGCCCGTCGGAGTGGGCCACCACCTTGTAGCCGGCCTTTTCCAGGGTGCGCCTGATCTGCTCCTGGATGATCCGCGAGTCGTCGGCAATGACCACCACCTTGTTCTGCTGGGAGTCTTCCGGGTGTTCGGTGATGGCATGCGCCTCCGAATCGATGACCATGGTGGGGTCGATGGTGGCGATGATCGATTCGAAGTCCACCATCTGGATGATGTTGTCGTCCACCAGACAGACGCCGGTGAGGCTGCTGTAATGGGAGATGATCGCCGGCGGGGGAAGGATCCTGGTCCAGCTCACCCGGTAGACCTTGTCCACCCCGTGGGTGATGAAGCCGAAAAACTTGCCGTTGATCTCGGTGACCACCACCACCCATTTGGCCACCGCTTCCGGGGCAAGGTCGGGCTCGTAGCCGAACCATTCGCAGAGATCGATGAGGGGGATGGTGCGGTCGCGGAGAAGAAAAACCCCCTTCATGGCAGGGACGCTGTCCGGCATCTCGGTGAGCTTTTCCGGCATGGCCACCATTTCCCGGACCTTGGCCGCGTTGATGCCGTAGGCCGTCCTGCTGACCGTGTCGCTGGAGCGGTCGTGCCACTGCAAAAAAAGGGTAATGATTTCGAGCTCGTTGGTGCCGGACTTCAGCAGGATCTCACTCTTGTAACCGGTAGCCTGGGTCATATGCGCGCTTGCTCCACGATGGCAGGGGATGCGAATGAAAGGGACTCAATAAAGAGATATAGGGATCAGCCGAAATACTCAACCAAAATAATAGATTGTTGAGGTTTTGTCATGCAATCGTTGCAGCCTGCCGCCCCTAACGGGATTCGGCCGCGGCAGCGCCAGCAAAAAAGACCGGGCCCCTCATATTTTCCGTATTTTTTCAGGGTTGACATCCGGCAGGGCCTGTGTAATAACGCCTTGTGCCTGTCAGGAAGCAGGAGGGCCGGGAAAGAAATTGCCCTGCCTTGTAGAGATTCCGCATAACAGGTGGGGAGAGTGCCGAAGTGAAGGCCCTGTGGCAACAAGACCTTTTATGAAAAGGCGGAACGTCTCAGTGGCAGGGTCTTATGCCAAGAAATACCAAGCAGGAAGCCCGTTACAAAACGACTCAAGAAATAGGTATGTGTCCCCGGATAACATGACTTTACTTATCATGGATGTCCCCAGATACCCACTTCTACAACACCGGACGTCCTCACTCCAGTCTTGACGACAAGACTCCCGATGAGGCATATTGGCAAAAACTCCGGCCCGGCACTCAGGTTGGCGGCATAACCATGAAGGCTTTCCACCTTATTTCCGCCGCCCCCTGTCCGAATATCGGTGCCAGCTCTGACCACAAGAACAGAGAAAAAAGGTCGGAAAGGTTAAAGGGTTCGTGAGTTAGATAAAGCCGCCGGAGTGCTCCGCGAGGGTTGTGGGAAATCTCCGTTTTCCCCTTGACTTTACTTATCATGGATGTCCCCAGATACCAGTCAGAAGTTTGGAGAGAAAATGCAAGAAATTCAGACCTTATTATTAGGTAACGAACGGCTTGATTTCAAAATCGATCGTGGTGTTGTGGTTGGCGATAAGAAGTGGTCTGATACGCACATTTATTCTTCTGGCGGCGGTGGATATGTCGGCCCTAATGGCGGATATGTCAGTCCGCCGTCAGTAAACAGCAAAATCCAACAGCGTCATGAAGCATGGTTTAGAATGGACGGGGATAATCGTGAAATCAGCATGGACTTGAGTGGACACAATATTCCTTTGCGCGAAGGGAATAAGGTCGCATTTATTCAAGCCTGCGCCAGCGATGACACCGAGTTGTTTTTTTTGATCAATAAGACCACACAGAAGATCCATAGGCTGTCGTTTAAAAATAGGAATAAATTCGGAGAGCGTGCGGCAAAGTTAAACGATAAATTATGTGGATTCTGGTCTTTTATATCGCTGTTTCTTGGAGTGGCACTAGGTTTTGCCGCAATGGCTGCCTATCCTTCTGTAGATGTTTTGGCAAGAAGGACAAAAGGGCAGATGGATGGAGTGGTAGAAGTGGCAACAGCAACCCAGATTTCTACTGAAGTGTTAACATCCCGAGATTACGATGTGTCGATGCGAAAGGTTAATAAGGCGAGGGTGGACTATCAGGTAAATAATTTCGGAATTGCTCCCAATGAAATTTCTCCGACGGGAACCTTTCTAAGAAAGGAAGGGGAGAATAAAATTCTAAGGATCATAAAGAAAAAATTTGGAATTCCATTGAATAATAGAGATTTTGAAACTCTCTCGGAAATACAAAGAACAAGAGCTCGGCATGGAGATAAAGCAACGGAGATATTTTTTTTCTTGAACGGCTATTCTTTGACAGCCCACGAAAATTTCATTTCATACTTAAACCTCATTTATGACGCCAGAAAGCGTGATCGCGCGGTTGGTGTCGCAGTCGGAATAATCGTATCCATCTTCGGATGGATTTTGGTGTCCCCAAAGTGTAGCCATCACTCTCGGGTAGCTTCAGAGGTGAACAATAAATTTGAAACATTTCTGGCCGAACTTGAACAAAAAATTCTTCTTGAACAAGATGTACAGAGATAGTATTAACCGCCAGATTCAGATTTCCCCAATTAATTCTGGGGACATCCATGATAAGTAAAGTCAAGGGGAAAACGGAGGTTTCCCGTCACCTCCCGGATATCATCCGGCGGCCTTGTTTGTTGCCTTTCTTCCCCAGCCAATCTTTTTGACTACGTAATTCCGGGGACACAATACCTATTTTTTGGGCCAAAGAAAACCAAGCCGGAAGCCCGTTACAAAACGACTCAACAAATAGGTATTTTGCCCTCAGATACCAGTCCCCCACCACTTCAACGGAACCACGTGGAAAGACAGCGCAGTCTCCTGCCCGCCCACTTAATATCGCTTGACCATCATAAACTTATTGTTTACGCTGGTATCATGATACGCGGTTTCGCCAGCACGGAAACGGAGCAATTCTTTGCCACCGGAAAATCACGGCGCCTGCCACCG
>DDXK01000114.1 GCA_002347185.1 Desulfobulbaceae bacterium UBA2262
CACCTGATCCTGGCCACCCAGCGTCCCTCGGTGGACGTGCTCACCGGACTGATCAAGGCGAATTTCCCCACCCGCATGTCCTTCAAGGTCTCCTCGAAGATCGATTCCCGCACCATCCTCGACGGCAGCGGCGCCGAACATCTTCTCGGCGCCGGCGACATGCTCTTCATGCCGCCGGGCACCAGCAAGATCCAGCGGATCCACGGCGCCTACATCTCGGAAAAGGAGACCGAGCGCATCGTCGCCTTCCTGAAGGAGCAGGGTGCTGCCCGTTATGACGAGGCGGTGCTCAAGCTCGCCGAGGAGGGAGAGGCGGCCGGCGAGGGGGAAGACGGCGAGCTCGATGACAAGTATGACGAGGCCGTGGCCCTGGTCTGCGAGACCGGCCAGGCCTCCATCTCCATGGTGCAGCGCCGGCTGCGGGTCGGATACAACCGGGCGGCCCGGATGATCGAGCTCATGGAGCGGGAGGGCGTGGTCGGCCCGGCGGACGGTTCCAAGCCCCGCGAGGTGCTGGCGCGGAAGAATTATTGATGGAGTCGCAAATTCATCAAAACACAAAGGTCCGTGACACAAAAGCACAGACATACGAAGCGAAAACAGATGGCGTCGCGTCTTGTTGCGATGGCATCGATTATTGAAATTTCCCGCAACATTCCCTTGCCGAAAGATAAGGAATGAATACAGTACTGAAAAACCGGTTGCCTGATAATTTGCTTTTTTTGAGGAGGCTTTATGAAAGTGGCTGGAACGCCCATTGACATCACCAAGGTCCGGACCGTGGTCTTCCATCTTCCCGATGGCGAGAACTTTGCCGTCAGCATGGAGGGGATCGAGCAGTTCATGGAGCTGGGCCCGGGCCGCATCTGCGACACCTCGGAGATCGACGGTGTCGTCCATTTTTTCCCCAAGGGCAATGCCTAGGCCTTCTCCCGGCAGGAACGCCCCGCAGAAGAGCACGCCCCGCCTGGGTCGTGCTCTTTTTTTGCCGCAATATTCGGCTCCTCCATTTTCTGACCCGCCACGATGAGAATCGACACCAGCAGCGACGGCCATGTCCACACCAGGCTCTGCCACCACGCCAAGGGCGAGATGGAGGAGTATGTTCAGGCCGCGCTGGACCGGGGGCTTGCCGAGATAATCTTTCTCGAACACCTCGAATGCGGGATCAGCTATTTCGAATCCACCTGGCTTGGCGCCGAGGATTTCGCCTTCTACCATGCCGAGGGGCGGCGGCTGCAGGAGCGCTATGCGGGCAGAATCCGGGTGGGGCTCGGCGTGGAAGTGGGGTTCAACCCCAAGGCGGTGCCGGAGCTGCTCGAATTTTTGCAGAAATACGAGTGGGACCGGGTCGGGGTCTCCTTCCATTTTCTCGAGCTTGCCGGCCGGCACTACAATGTGGTGAGCCGCAGGCCATACAATCTGGAGGCCCTGGCCGCATACGGCAGCAAACGGGCGGTTGCCGAATACCTCTCCGGCCTGCTGGCGGCGATCACGCTTCTTCCCGGCACGGTGCTCTGCCACCTCGACGCCGTGCTCCGCCACCAAGTCGGGCTCTCCTTCGACGAGGGGCATCGGCGCCAGATCGGCGAAATTCTACTCGCCCTGCGGAAGAAAGGCATGGCCCTCGAGGTGAACACCTCGGGCTTTGCCTTGCGCGGGGAGCCCTATCCCGCATCTTGGATCATTGCGGAAGCGGTGCGGCTGGGCATTGGCCTGACGGCAGGGTCCGACGCCCACCGGCCCGAGGATGTGGGCCGCTTTTTCGACAGACTGGCCGGTTGAGGGGGCGCCCCGCCCCTGGTGGGCAAAATTATCATTAGAGAAAAGGTATGCCGAAAAAAACCCTGCTCTGCATCGACGACGACACGGTCGTCCTCTCCCTGCTGGAGCGATTTTTCACTCCGCGCGGCTATGAGGTTCGCACCGCCCGGGACGGCGAAGAGGGGCTGGAGCTGTTTCGCTCCCACCGGCCGGACCTGGTTCTGGTTGATCTCGTCATGCCGGTGCTGGACGGCTTTGCGGTCCTGCGATACCTGAAGAGCAATGCCCCGGACACGCCGGTGCTTGTTGTCTCCGGCGAGGGGTCCATGGGGGATGTGATCTCTGCCCTGCGCCTCGGCGCCTGGAATTATCAAACCAAGCCAGTGCACGATCTTCCCCTGCTGGAGCACGCGGTCCTGCAGGCCCTGGAAAAGGCGGAACTCATCAAGGAGAACAGGGCCTACCAGCAGGGGCTGGAAAGCAAGCTCGCCGCCCTGGTGGACAACTTTCCCGGCTTTGTCTTCACCTGTTCCCCGGAGCGGAAGCTCACCTACCTGAACAGCGCCCTCAAGGAATACCTCGGGGCAGCCCCCCAGGCGCGGATCGACTGTCTTCACGATTTTTTCGGATTTACCGGGCAGTGTCCCTGGTGCGAGCCAGTCCCCATGCCTGCCCGCCAGCCGGCGAGCCTGGAGATGGAAAACCAGCGGGACGGACGCTGGTACCACGTGGTCCATTCGCCTGTTTTCGGCGCCAGCGGAGAGCTGGTGGAGCGGCAGGTCATTGTCTATGACATTACCGAGCGCAAGAAAAAGGAGCTGGAAAGGGCAGAGCGCGAAGAGTACCTGCGGCAGGAGAACCTCCGGCTGCGAGCCTCGCTGGCCGACCGTTACCGGTTCGGGAAGATTATCGGCAAAAGCAGGGCCATGCAGGAGGTCTATGAGTCGATCCTCAAGGCCGCGGCCTCCGACGCCAGCGTCATCGTCCATGGCGAGTCNNGGCAGGGAAGGCTGGTCTATGTGAATTGCGGGGCCATCCCGGAGAACCTCATCGAGAGCGAATTTTTCGGGTACCGGAAAGGAGCCTTCTCCGGGGCCGGCGCCGACAAGGCGGGTTTTCTCGACATTGCCGCGGGAGGGACCCTGTTTCTTGACGAGATCGGCGAAATCCCCCTCGGCATGCAGGTGAAGCTCCTGCGCGCCCTGGATGGCAACGGCTACACCCCGCTGGGCGGCAAGGAGCAGCAGAAGACAGATGTGCGGATCGTCGCGGCCACCAACGCCGACCTTGCCGAGAAGGTGAAAAACGGCAGCATGCGGGCGGATTTCTTCTACCGGATCCATATCATTCCCATCCATTTGCCGCCGCTTCGGGAGCGCAGGGAAGATATCCCCCTGCTGATCGAGCATTTTCTCGCCCAGCATGAACCAGGCCTGGGATCCATTCTGACCCCCGAGATGCGGAAGCGGCTCGAGGAGTATGAGTGGCCTGGGAATGTGCGCGAGTTGAAGAACGCCCTTGCTCGCTTCGCCGCGTTGAAGACCATGGATCCGCCCTGGTCCGGGGGCCTTGCTGCCGCAGCGGCGGAGCAGGGCCCGGTGCTTGCCTCCACCCTGGGCGGCCAGTCGCTGGAAGTCATGGTCGCAGCCTATGAAAGGGAGGTGCTGCAGGCGGCCCTGCGCAGCCAGGACTGGCATCAGGGCAGAACCGCGGCCGCCCTCGGGGTGAGCGTCAAGACCCTGTTCCGCAAGATGAGGCGCCTCGGCATTGCCAGACCGCCCTGATTCGGTCATTTCTGTCCATATGGTCATAGTTGTCCTTTTTCTTTGAATTCAGTAAGATAAGCATCGATCCTCTTTCCTTCCGGTCATTGATGACCGCCTTTGTCTCCTGTGCGGATTTTTCTGTATCTTCCTGTTTTTTCATATTTTTCTTCCTGTGAAGAATGCTGGCCCGGAATTTGCTCTCTCTGTGGCAGGACGGGCTGACAGGGCCTGACGGACCCCCAGAGGCACACATATGAATCGAAAGCAGTGCGGGAGCGGGCCAGAGGCCTCCTCTGCCTCCTGCCTGGACATACTTTTCGCCGAGGACGACGGGCAGGATCTGGCGCTGCTGGAAACCCTCTGCGCCGGCGGCGGCCACCGGTGCGTGGCGGCGGTCAGCGGCCGGCAGGTGGAGGAGGTGGTGGGGCGGCAGCATTTCGACCTGATCTTTCTCGACCTGCACCTTTCCGGCGGTTTTGGCCTGGAGCTGCTGCCGAGGCTGGGGGAATTGCCCAAAAGGCCGCTCATCGTCGCAATGACCGACGAGCCGGTGCGGGAGCTGGAGGAGCGGATCCGGCAGGAGCGGGTGGCCTACTATCTGGTCAAGCCCGTGACGGTCGCGGAGATCCAGGCCATACTCAACCATCTGGCCCTGCGGAAAAGCCGGGCCGGGGAAAAATAAAAGCGAATCGGCGCATGAAGGAGAATGAAACATGACCAATGGCAATTCGGCTCTGACGCGGCTCGCGCAATATCTCACCTTTGCCCTGCGCGGGGAATGCTTTGCCATCGAGATCGCCAGGGTTCGCGAGGTACTTGATGTGGCGGCCCTGACGAAGGTTCCGGGAATGCCGGAGTGCTTCTGCGGGGTCATCAATCTGCGCGGCAAGGTGATGCCAATTTTGGACCTCGGCAGGAAGCTCGGCCTGGCGCCGCTGGTCTTCGGCACGGATACCTGCGTCATCATTGTCGAGGTGCTGGGCGAAAACGGGGCGTTCGAAGTGGGGGTGCTCACCGATTCGGTGCCCACGGTTGTCGAGCTTGCCCCGGATGCGATGGAGGCGGTGCCGAACATGGGCGCCGGCCTCGATACCGGCTTCATCAGCGGCATGGCCCGGCTGGAGGAGAAGTTTCTCATGCTCCTTGCCATCGATACCGTGCTTGCGGGCGCGGGCGCGAACATGTTTTCCGGGATGGACACCGGCGCTTTCGCCGGGGATCCTTCCGCCGCTGGGGCGCCGGCCCGGTAAGGAAAATTGTCCGGTTCCGGGTGGCGCTCTGCAGGGCGTCCTCCTGGCCGGGAAAGAAAGAAAACAGGTGGAGCTGCAATATTGATGCGCAACGCAAAACATACCCTTGCCGCCGGCCTTTTTTTCGTCCTCGCCGCTCTGCTCCTCGGGCCGTTTCAGGCAGTCCTGGCCGCGGCAGGCCAGGAAACCGCCCCGGTCAAGATCGGGGTGCTGGCCAAACGGGGAGAGGAGGTCGCCGCACAGAACTGGCTGCCGACGGCGGAGGCTTTGGGCCGGGAGCTTCCCGGCCGCTCCTTTACCATCGTGCCTCTTGATTTTGCCGGGGTGCGGCAGGCGGTTCGGGAGGGCGCCATCGACTTCCTGATCTGCAACAGCGCGTTCTATGTGGAAATGGAACACGATTTCGGCGTCAGCCGCATCGCCACCATGAAGAATCTGAGCGGCGAGCTCCCCGCCGCCCTGTTCGGAGGGGTGATCTTCACCAGGGCGGAGCGCACCGATATCAATGGTCTGGCCGATCTCGACGGCAGATCCTTTCTCGCCGTGGACAGAAACTCTCTCGGCGGCTGGCTCATGGCCCTGCGCGAGCTCCGCGCCCAGGGGCTCCGGCCGGAGCGCGATTTTTCCTCCCTCGCCTTTGCGGGCACCCACGATGCCGTGGTTCTGGGGGTGCTTGCCGGCAAGGCGGACGCCGGGACCGTCCGGACGGACATCCTGGAAAGGATGGCCGAGGAAGGGGGGCTCGATCTTTCCGCCCTGAAGATCCTCAACACCCGGCAGGAGGCGCAGTTCTCGGCCCGGCATAGCACCAGGCTCTACCCGGAATGGCCCTTTGCCAGGCTCAGGCATACGGAACAAAGGCTTTCCGAGGAGGTTGCCGTCGCCCTCTTGCGGATGCCGGCAAACAGCGAGGCCTGCAGGGCTGCGCAGATCGGCGGCTGGACCGTGCCCCTCAACTACCAGCAGGTGCATGAGCTGTTCCAGGAATTGAAGCTCCCGCCCTATGCCAATCAGCATGGCAGGATCGGCCTCGCGGATCTCCTGGAGCATCATAGAGCCGGACTGTTCCTGACCCTCTTTCTTTCCTGCGCCATTCTGCTCTCCCTGCTTGCCATCCTGCGGATCAACGGCAAGCTCCGGGCTGCGCAGGCGGAGCTTGCCGAGCGGTTGCGGGAGGTGCAGACCTCCCAGGAGGCGGTGCGGGAATCGGAGCGCAATTACCGGGAGATCTTTCACTCCGCCAACGATGCCTTCCTGATCCATGATCTGGCTTCGGCTGAGATTCTTGACGTGAACACGGCCATGTGCGAACTCTATGGCTATTCCCGGGAAGAGGCGCTGCGTCTGACCGTTGGCGATCTCCTCGGCCCGGACGACCCCCTGCAGGCGGAGTTGGCCACCGATCGGCTCATAGCCAGGGTCATGGCTTATGGGCCGCAACGGTTCGAAGCCCGGGCCAGGCGCAAAGACGGGGAACTGTTCTGGGGCGAGGTGCACCTCAAACTGGCCAAGATCGGCGGTCAGGAGCGGCTGTTGGCCGTGGTACACAACATCGAGGCCAGGAAGCGGGCCGAGGAGGAGCTGCAGCGCTACAGCCAGCATCTCGAACAGTTCGTGGAGGAGCGCACCGCCGAGCTGCGCAGGAGCGAGTCCTCGCTGGCCGAGGCGCAGCGCATCGCCCATCTGGGCAACTGGGTCTGGCAGATCCCGGAAAACCAGGTCTGGTGGTCGGCGGAAGCCCAGCGCATCTATGGTTTTGACGCGGCTGGCGGCCCGCCTTCCTATGAGGCCTTTCTCGCCGTGGTGCACCCCGAGGACCGCGACCTGGTGGTCAGGGCGATTGATGCGGCCCTGAAGGGGCGGCAGCCTTATCGTCTGGGGCATCGTCTCCTGCTGCCGGACGACGGCGAGCGGCATGTGCATGCCCAGGGCGAGGTTTCCTTTTCGGCCGACGGCAGGCCGGTGCGGATGGTGGGCATCGTTCAGGACATCACCGAGCGGGTCGCCTTGGAAAAGCAGCTCCGCCACGCGGAAAAGCTCAAAGCGATCGGTACCCTGGCCGGAGGGGTCGCGCACGACTTCAACAACATCCTCACCGCGATCCTCGGCTACGGCGAAATGGTCATGGCCGAGCTTCCGCAAGGCAGCCAGCTCCGGGAGGATCAGCAGCAGGTTCTCGCCGCCGGCCAGCGCGCGGCGGAGCTGGTCAAGCAGATTCTCACCTTCAGCCGCCGCGGCGAACAGGAACTCCGTCCCCTGCGGGTGCAGGTACTCGTCAAGGAGGCGGTCAAGCTGCTGCGGGCCAGCATCCCGAGTACGGTGGAATTCCGGTTCAATATTGATGACAGGTGTGGAGCGATCCTCGGCGATCCGACCCAGATCCACCAGGTGCTGATGAACCTCTGCACCAACGCCTATCATGCCATGCGCGGGCAGGGAAAGGGTCTGCTCACCCTTTCTCTGGCCGAGGTCGAGCTGGGGCCTGATTCCCTCGCGGAAAAGGATGAGCTGTTGCCTGGTTCCTACGTGCGGCTCGAGGTGAGCGATACCGGGCAAGGAATGGACAGGGCGGTGTTGGAGCGGATATTCGAACCTTATTTCACCACCAAGGCCCAGGGGGAAGGAACCGGCCTCGGCCTGTCCCTCATCCATGGCATAGTCAAGGGCATGGGCGGCGGAATTTCGGTGCGCAGCGAGGTGGGGGCCGGGACTGCCTTCCAGGTCTATTTCCCCAGGATCGAATCCCCTGCCGGCCAAGCGGAGCTGGCACCGGAAACGGTGCGGGGCGGGAACGAGCGTCTGCTGGTCGTCGATGACGAGGCGTCGGTGGTCAATCTGGAGCAGCAGTTTCTGAAAGGCCTGGGGTACCGGGTGACCGCCACCACGGAAAGCAGCGAGGCCTGGCAGCTCTATCAGGACAATCCCGCCGCTTTCGATCTGGTCGTCACCGACATGACCATGCCGCGGATGAGCGGCGCTGAGTTGGCCCGGAAGATGTTGCTGCTCCGCGTCGACCTGCCCATCATCCTCTGCACCGGCCACAGCGAAGCCATCGACCAGGAAAAGGCAAGGCAGCTGGGAGTCCGCGCCTATCTCACAAAACCGCTCACCAAGAACATACTGGCGGCCGCCATCCGGCGGACCCTGGATCGGCAGGCCAGCCACTGAATCCTTAACGGAGGTGTTTTCATGCTCAAAAATTTCAGCATAAAAGCGAAAATCATGGCCCTGGTCCTGAGCGGCATCTTGCTGATGACCCTGCTCAACATGGGCAAGCAATTTCATGACTTCGGAAATACCCTGGCTGCGGAGAAAAAGAGAAGGGCGGCCCGGGTGGCGGGAATCTTCAAGGGCTCCCTCGATCAGCAGCTGCAGAATCTGTCCCTGGCCATGGAGACCCTGACGAACAATCCCGCGATAGTCCGCGCCTTCGCAGAAGCAGACAGGGAGGGCCTGCTTCGGGATCTGGGGCAATACAATGAAAAGCTGCGGGATGCATACGATATCGACCAGTTTCAGTTCCACACCCCGCCGGCGGTGAGTTTCCTGCGGCTGCACCAGCCTGCGCAGTATGGGGATGATCTTTCCTCCTTCCGCAGCACGGTTGTCGAGGTCAACAGGAGCAGGAAGACCGCCCTGGGCCTGGAGGTGGGCAGGGGCGGTCCGGGCCTGCGGGTGGTCGCCCCCCTTTTTTTTGAAGGGAGGCATCTCGGATCGGTGGAGTTCGGGGGATCCATCCGGGGCGCCGTGAACAAGCTGCAAGAGACCTTTGGCATCAATTACGCCATCGGCATTCAGCCGGAGTTCTTCAAGCAGGCAGGGCGTTCGGCTGAAGCGACCGATATCGTCGCCGACAATCTGGTTTTCTACACCACCTCCTCCGAGCTTGCCAGGACGCTACTGGCGGGCTATGCGCCGGAAAAGGACGAATACACCATCAACGAGAGGCTCCAGATCACCTACCCCCTCGCCCTGACCGATTATCAGGGGCGGGAGATCGGCTATATCCTTGCCATCGAGGATGTGCAGGAGATGGCGGACAAGCTGCGCTCAGAGCTGGTCGCCAATCTGGGCATCAACCTCCTGGTGGCCGCCGGCATCCTGTTGACGCTTTTCGTTTTTGTCAGGAGGGCCTTCCTCCCCCTCGACGGCGCCATTGTCACCTTCGATCAGATTTCAAAAGGCGACTTGACCGTCGAGCTCGAGGCGGAGGGCAAGGACGAGATCGCCAGGATGCTGGGAGCCATGCGGAGTATGGTAGCCAACCTGCGGCAAACCGCGCAGGCGGCGGCGCAGATCGCCACCGGCGACCTCGAGGTGCGGATGCGGATCCTCTCCGAGAAGGACGTACTCGGAAAATCCCTGGCCAACATGGTCGAAACCCTGCGGAAAACCGCGGCCAACGCGGAAACCATCGCCGCCGGCGATCTGGGTGTCAAGGTCGAGCTGCTTTCCGACCGGGATACCCTGGGCAAGTCCCTCACCGCCATGATTGAGCGGTTACGGCAAATCATGCTGGATGTGCGGGCTGCCGCCGACCAGGTCGCCGCCGGCAGCGAAGAGCTGAGCGGCAGTTCCCAGCAGGTATCCCAGGGGGCCAGCGAGCAGGCCGCCGCGGTGGAGGAAATCTCCTCGGCCATGGAGGAGCTGGCCAGCACCGTGGCCCAGACCGCCGATCACGCCCGCCAGACAGCGGGCATTGCCAACAAGACCTCGGCCGAGGCCGTGGACGGCGGCAAGGCGGTTGCGGAGACGGTTGCCGCCATGCAGCATATCGCCGAAAAGATCGAGCTCATCGAGGAGATCGCCCGGCAGACCAACCTGCTGGCCTTGAACGCGGCCATCGAGGCGGCCCGGGCCGGCGAGCACGGCAAGGGCTTCGCGGTGGTGGCCTCGGAGGTGCGGAAGCTCGCCGAGCGCAGCCAGGTCTCCGCCCAGGAGATCAAGGGCGTCGCCACCACCAGCGTGGAAACCGCCACCAGGGCAGGAAAGCTGATCAACGATATCGTTCCGCAGATCCAGAAAACCGCGGAACTGATCCATGAAATCGATGCGGCGAGCAACGAGCAGGCGCGGGGCATAGAGGAGAACGCCAAGGCGATCCAGCAGTTCGATCAGGTGATCCAGGCCAACAGCGCCGCAGCCGAGGAGCTGGCCTCCACCAGCGAGGAGCTGACCGCCCAGGCCGCGCAGCTGAAGGAGAGCATCGCCTTCTTCAAGGTCGATGAGGGGAGCAGGCTGCGGGCAGCCGCGCTCGGCACTCGCCCCTTGCCGTCCGGCTTGGCCGCGAAGTCGGCGAAGCCGAAGGCGGTCGGCGGCAAGGGCATACAGCTTGCTCTGGACGACAAGGCTGACAGCGAGTTTGAGCGTTATTGACCAGGAACCCGCCGCGCAGGCCGGGCAGGGCAGCTCCGGCCCGCCTGCGCCCGGAGCCGTCTCGCTGTTTTCCCGGGTTAGGCGATGCTGACGGTGAGGGGAATGGTGTGCAGCTTTTTTGAGACGGAGTGGGTGGCACCGAGCTTCCAGCCGGTGCAGGTGGCCTTGCCGGCAAGCAGGGTGTTGATCTCTTCCACCAGCCCCTTGATGTTGATGACCGGGTGCCTGCCAAAGACCTCGGGCAGGCCGTAGGTGAGGTTGCAGGCCAGGCATCTGCCGGGCCGTTCGTGCAGTTCGAGGGTGAAGTTGAGGGTGTTACCGCTCTGGCCCGCGAAGGCGAGGCTGATGTCGTAGGCGCCTTCCTCGGCGTCCCCGAAAAGGGCCTCGAAGAACTGGTCGGCCCGTTCGGCCGGAAAGAGGGTGCGCAAGGCCTCGGTGCTGAAAAGGTCTCTCATGTCTTCCATCTCGCTTTTCTTTTCTGTTGGTCCGCTGAAAAACGGCTGATTCCGACTGGCGCCGCCTGGATAATCTACCATCTGAACGCCAAAATTCAACTTTTTTGTCGGCATGCTCCGGGCGCTTGTGTTAGAGTTGCCGCCATGCAGCAATCCCTCTTTCCCCTTGGTAAAAAAGAAGAAGCGCCCGCTCCGCTGGACCGGGTCAACCTCCGGGAGCTCAACGAGGCCCAGCGCGAGGCGGTGACCACCATCGGCGGGCCTATCCTGGTCATTGCCGGGGCCGGCAGCGGCAAGACCCGCACCCTGNNCGCAAGGCCGCCCAGGAGATGCTGCATCGGGCCGGGCAGCTGCTCGACCTCTCCTGCCGGCTGGTGACCGGCGGCACCTTCCATGCGGTGGCCAACCTGCTCCTGCGCCGTCATTGCCGGCATCTCGGCTATGAGTCCAACTTCACCATCATCGACCAGTCCGATGCCGAGGGGATCGTCAACCTGCTCAAGAATTCGCTCAATCTCGGCGGCGAGGCCAAGCGCTTCCCCTCGAAACGGGTCATCGTCAACATCCTCAGCAAGTCGGTGAACAAGGGGATGGCGGTGGAGGAGCTGGTCGAGGACGAGTACGGCCATCTCCACGAGTTTCTCGACGATCTTCTCACCATCCGCAAGCATTACCAGCAGTTCAAGGTCGAGCACGGCCTCATGGATTATGACGATCTGCTGGTGAACTGGTGCAGGGTTCTTGCCGAGTTTCCCGAGGTGCAGGCCGAGCTTTCCGGCCGCTTTACGCATATCATGGTGGACGAGTACCAGGACA
>DDXK01000113.1 GCA_002347185.1 Desulfobulbaceae bacterium UBA2262
GGCCGGGGAGCACGGCAAGGGCTTTGCGGTGGTCGCCTCGGAGGTTCGCAAGCTCGCCGAGCGCAGCAAGGTTTCCGCCCAGGATATCCGCGAGGTCGCCTCTTCCAGCGTCCAGATCGCCGCCGATGCCGGCTCCCTCATCGAGGCGATGGTGCCCCAGATCCAGAAGACCGCCGAGCTGNNTGGCCTCCACCAGCGAGGAGCTCAATGCCCAGGCCGCGCATCTGCAGGAGGTCATGACCTTCTTCCGCCTGGATGGCGAAGCGGTCGCGCCTTCCTCGCCGAAGCAGCCTGGTCTTGTTTCCGGCACTGCCGGGAAACGCTCTCTTCTCCCTCCGGGGCCGATGACAACCGGCGGCCGGCAGCGGAAGCAGGAGGGGGGGGTGCGCATCGCCCTGCCCGGCGCGGTGGACGGCGAGTTCGAGCGTTACTGAAAGGCCTTGCCGGAGTTTCTCCACGTTTCCCTGGCTGCTGTTCCTCGGGGAAGGGATTTATCCTAATTCATGGGGTGAGAGTGTGCGATGGAATGATTTGAAAATCGGCAAGAAAATAATGATTGGCGCGGCCAGTATTCTTTTCCTTTTGGTTGTGGTCGGAACCTGGGCCTTCTGGGGACTTGAAAGCGTGGTGCACGACGGCATCGAGGTGGCTAACGGCAACGCGCTGCGCGGCGAGCTGCTGCAACGGGAAGTTGACCATCTGAACTGGGCAAAGAAGGTTTCCGCGTATGTTTATAGTGACAAGGGCGGCGAACTCGAGGTGGAGCTCGATCATGCCAAATGCGGATTCGGCAAGTGGTATTACGGCGAGGGCAGGCAGCAGGCCGAGATTCTGCTGCCCTTGCTCAGGGCTCCCCTGGCCGACATTGCCGAACCGCACCAGCGGCTCCATGAATCGGCCGTGAAAATCAAGGAGGCCTTTCAGCAAAAGGAAGGCGGGGATGGCCGACAGCAGGCGGAGCGGGTTTTCAACACGGACACTCAGGCCAACCTGGTCAAGGTGCAAGGGATTTTGAATACAATGACCGTTCTGGCCAAGGAGAATATCCTTTCCGAGGAGCAGATGATTCATAATGCCAGGACAACCAGGCTCGCCATCGTGGTGATTGGCCTTCTCGCCATCGTGGTCGGGGTTGGGGTTTCCCTGCTTACGGCGCGATCCATTGCAAGGCCCATTTCCGCGGTGGTGGAGGTGAACAAACGGCTGGCTCTGGGGGATGTCAATGTTGCCATGGAAAACGACCGCCGGGATGAAGTGGGCTTGATGCTCAACTCCATGAATGTGATGGTCGGGAATCTCAAGGAGACGGCCCGGCTGGCCGAGCAGATAGCCCTTGGCAATCTGGACGTGCAGGTCACTATCCTTTCCGAGCAGGACGTGCTGGGGAAATCATTGGCCGCCATGGTGGGCAAGCTCCAGGAAACAGCCGAATTGGCCAGGCAGATCTCCCTGGGTGATTTGGACGTGCAGGCAAAGGTTCTTTCCGAGAAAGATCTGCTGGGCAAATGTCTGGTCAATATGGTGGAAAATCTCCGACAGACAGCGGCCAAGGCCGAACAGATCGCCTCCGGCGACCTGCAGGTGGACATGACCCTGCTTTCCGACAAGGACAGCCTGGGCAAGTCGCTCGCCGCCATGATCCTGAAGCTGCGTCAGGTTATTACCGATGTGCGCGCCGTTGCCGATCAGGTGGCGGCCGGGAGCGAAGAATTGAGCAGCAGTTCCCAGCAGGTTTCCCAGGGGGCCAGTGAGCAGGCGGCCTCGACGGAGGAAATCTCCGCTTCCATGGAGGAGCTGGCCAGCACCGTGGCCCAGACCGCCGACCATGCCCGGCAGACTGCGGCGATCGCCAACAAGACCGCCGCCGATGCCGTGGCCGGCGGTAAGGCGGTGGCTGAAACCGTTGCCGCCATGCAGCATATCGCTGAAAAAATCGAGCTCATCGAAGAGATCGCCCGGCAAACCAACCTGTTGGCTTTGAACGCCGCCATCGAGGCGGCCAGGGCCGGGGCGCACGGGAAAGGTTTTGCCGTGGTGGCTTCCGAGGTTCGCAAACTCGCGGAGCGGAGCCAGGTGTCGGCCCAGGAGATCAAGGGCGTTGCCGGCTCAAGCGTTCAAACCGCCACCAATGCCGGCAAGCTCATCAACGAGATCGTGCCGCAGATCCAGAAGACCGCCGAGCTGGTGCATGAGATCGACGCGGCAGCCAACGAGCAGGCTCGGGGTATTGATGAAAACGCCAAGGCCATCCAGCAGTTTGATCAGGTGATCCAAAGCAACAGCGCGGCGGCGGAGGAAATGGCCTCCACCAGCGAGGAGCTCACCGCCCAGGCCGCGCAGATGCAGGAAGCCATCGCTTTTTTCAGGGTGGAAACGGCGGGAGCGGGTGCCAGGTCCAGAGCGCAGGAGCGGCCTTTGTATAAGTCCGTCGCGCTGGTCCAGACAGGGAGGAAATCGGGCAAGGGGGTGAAGCTGTCCCTGCCCGGCGTTGGGGATGGTGAATTCGAGCGGTATTGAGGCGCAGCCCCCTTTCGCTGTTGTTTCCCTGTTTTCGAAAAAGAGAAAATCGCGACTTCAAGCGCTGGCCCGTTCGCTTGAAGTCGCTGTGTCACATGCTCGTTGCTGGGAGAGTCTTTTTTAGAGTTTCCGCGCGGAGCCGGCCCTGGCCGGTTTTGGCACCCCTTCTCCGCGTCCGTTCGCGTCGCTTCTTTTTTTTCGTTTGACTTCCATTTTTGATTTTTCATAGCATGATCCCATGGGTGTAAGTACCTAGGAGGGATCTGGGTCCGTGCGCTGCGCAGCAGCCCTCGCTTCAGTGCAGGGAGCCTTCTTGCCTTGCGAAAACGACATCGATCCGGACAGCGTCTGTTGCCGGTTTTTCCAGAAAAAAACAAAGACGAGGAGAATTGAGATGGGATTTGCCGCGTGGTTCAATAATCAGGGGATGGCGAAGAAGCTGGGGCTGGGATTTGGCCTGATCGGCGTGATTTTCCTTCTCTGTCTGGGGCTGCTGCAGTGGACCCTGCTCTCCTGCAAGTCGAGTTACGAGTCCTTGCTCCACAACGACCAGGCCATGAAGTCCTACGCCCAGAATATCAACATCGCCATGCTGGAGGCGCGGCGGGGCGAAAAGGATTTTCTCATCCGCCTGGATCTCAAGTACGCCGACAATGTGGCGCAGGCCGTGGAAAAGATCAGGAAGGACGGCGCGGCCTGGATCGAACTCGAGAAGGAGAGCGGCCACAAAGGCGATACCGAGCTGGTCGGCAAGGTGCTTCAGTACACGGAGGAATACCAGAAGGCCTTTGCCGAGGTGGTGGAATCCTGGAAGGCCAAGGGGCTTGACGAGAAGGCCGGCCTGCAGGGCGAGTTCCGCAACGCCGCCCATACCCTGGAATCGGGCCTGGGCGACAACCATGACCTGCTGGCCGACTACCTGATGATCCGCCGCTACGAAAAGGATTACCTGCTGCGGGGCGACAAAAAATACGTGGAGAGCGTGGAGAAGGCCCTGGCCGCCTTTGCCGAGTCGGCCGCAGCCCAGCGCCTGGCCGCCGAGCAGGCCGCCGCCGTCAAAAAGAACATCGCGACCTACAAGGACGCCTTCCATGCCCTGGTCGCCATGGATGCGCAGATCGCTGAAAAAACCGAAGTGTTGCGCTCCGCGGTCCACAAGATCGAGCCGGTCATAGACGAAGTGGTCGCCGAGACCGAGGAGAGCGTGCTGGCCACTGCCAAGGCGACCGCCAGCGAGATCAAAACCATGGGCGCCGTCGCCCTCATCGTCGCCCTGGTCGGCGTCCTCCTGGCGCTCTTCATCGCCTATTTCATCACCCGTTCCATCACCATTCCCCTCCACAGCGCCATGCAGGTGAATGAGCGGTTGGCCCAGGGCGATCTGGAGCTGCAGGTGGAAACCGACCGCAAGGACGAGATCGGCTCCATGCTGCACTCCATTTCGGTGATGGTCGGCAAGCTGCGCCAGGTGATCACCGATGTGCGCGGCGCCGCCGAACAGGTTGCCGCCGGCAGCGAGGAGCTGAGCAGCAGCTCGCAGCAGGTTTCGCAGGGGGCCAGCGAGCAGGCGGCCTCGGTGGAGGAGATCTCTTCCTCCATGGAGGAGCTGGCCAGCACCGTGGCCCAGACCGCCGATCATGCCCGGCAGACCGCGGCCATCGCCAACAAGGCCTCGGCCGACGCCGTGAATGGCGGCAAGGCGGTGGCGGAGACGGTGAGCGCCATGCAGCATATCGCGGAAAAGATCGAGCTCATCGAGGAGATCGCCCGGCAGACCAACCTGCTGGCCTTGAACGCGGCCATCGAGGCGGCCCGGGCCGGCGAGCACGGCAAGGGCTTCGCGGTGGTGGCCTCGGAGGTGCGCAAGCTCGCCGAGCGCAGTCAGGTGTCGGCCCAGGAGATCAAGGGTGTCGCCTCGGCCAGCGTGGAGACCGCAGCCAACGCCGGCCGGCTCATCAAC
>DDXK01000013.1 GCA_002347185.1 Desulfobulbaceae bacterium UBA2262
CATGGTCAAGACCACCACCTTCAACGGCGTACGTCTGCCCAGCATAGTGGTCTGCGATTCCCGCACCGGCGAAAGCCGGGTGGTGCGGGAATTCGGCTACCTGGACTATCGCGGCAGGCTTTCCTGAACTGCCGGTCAATCCGCTGGCTGGGCAAGGGCGAATTCACGCTGCGCCTCGGCAAAGGGGATGGCAAAGCCGATACCCTCGGTGTCGGAGAGGATCATGGTGTTCACCCCCACCACTTTTCCCTCCTCATCCACCAGCGGTCCGCCGCTGTTGCCCATGTTGATGGCGGCGTCGATCTGGATCAGGGTCTGCCCCCCGTAGTCCCGGAAGCCGGAGATGATGCCGGCGGTGACGGTGTGGCGCAGGCCGGCCGGGTTACCGATGGCGTAGATTTTCTGGCCCTGGCCTATCCGTTGGGGGGGAGGCGGGCTGAGGAAGGGGGCGTTGTAGCAGTCGATACTCAGCAGGGCCAGGTCGTTGCTATTGCTGACCCGCAGGGATTCCACCGGGAATTCCGTGCCGTCGATCAGGGTCACCCGGAGGTCGGCGGCCCCGGAGGAGCTGGCGATGCGCTCCAACTGTTCCTGCGCTTGCTGCTGCATCTGCTGATATTTGTCATATTCCTCCCGCCGGCGTTCGATCTCCGTGGCCAGCTGTTCCTGGGCCTGCGGATTTTTGCTGCGGCCGAGCTGGGCCTCCAGGTAGGTGATGCCGCGCAGGGCCTTTTCCAGCTCCGTTTTGAGCCTGGCCACCTTTGTTTGCATCTCCCGCAGTTTTTCCTGCTCAAACTCAACCACGTGCCGGTTGGTGACAATCTGACCGTTGCTGCTCACAAAAAAGCCTGAGCCGTTGCCCCAGGGGGTGGCGATGAAAACCGTGGCGTTTCGTGCCCGCTCCAGCCCGTTGGCAGCAGGGAATTTTCTGGCAATCTGGGCGGCAAGCCCGTCCAGATTGCTTTCCGGTGCGGGGGGGGTGCCTGGGGTGAGGGGCGCCTCTGCCGCCTTTGGGACAAGGGGCGGGCTGGTCGCCTGGGGCGCAGGGGCAGAGTTTCCCTGGGTGTCCGGCTGCTGCGCGACTTGGGCGGGGCGGAAAAAATAGACGCCGAGGGCAAGGGCGGCGAGGAGCAAGAGCCCGGGCAGCCAGCCGGGCAGGCCGGGCTTTGCGGCAGGGGTGTTTCCCGGCCCCGGATCAGCCTCCTGCGCGATAAGCCTTTCCTGCCGGCGTTGGTATTTCGCAAAAATGATGCCGCATCTCTGGCATTCGGGCGCGCTCTCCTGGCTGTGGCCGCAATTGGGGCAAGAAATCATGGTCCGTGTCCTGAATGTTCCGCAGCGCAGCTCCGGCCGGCAGGGGGGTGCCTATGGCCTCACCGCCCGCACAACCCCCTTCTGGCTTTCGATGTATTTGAAATCCGTCCCCCCGCAAAGCGGGTAGGCTTCCCAGTGGCCAACTTCCCCTTCTTCCGGCTGGCGGCCACTCCAGTAGTTGTTGCGGAGCTCCATCCGGCAGTCTCCCATTTGCTGAAGCTCATGAAGGTTGCACAGGGTGTAGAGTTCGTCCCTGCTGGGCAGCCGCCAGTCCGCATATCCGGCCAGGACGAGGTTTTCCGCATAAAAACTCGCTTCATTCCAGTTGTCGAAGGGCAGGCTCGTTCCCTCCTGCCATATGAGGCCGGAGGGCTGTTGGCAGGCGCCGTTGCCGAGGCTTTTGAGCTGGTTCCCGTCTTTACGGGGAGAGTGTGTGCCGCAGGCGTGACTGAGCAGGGCCATTGTGCAGAGAGCGGCCGTGAGCATCTGTTTTCGCATGGTTCTCTCCTCTCGGTACTGGTTGCATGTTTTCATAATGCAGGATGGCGCGGCGTGCTGGCCAGTTTTTTCTGCAAAGGATTTTTTTGTTTTTCTTCGTTGGGCCGGGGAGATGGGGGTTTTGGTCTCGTTTTTTCCGTACATTTTCAGTATTGACGGATGCCGATTTTGTTGGCAAGCTGAGGGAGGCGTTGGGTATTATGCACCAAGGCAAGGGCCAATTGGGGTGTGTATTCCCCAACATGCGCAAGAGGGGGAAGCGATGCGGCGATTTGTGGTGAAGTTCAGGGCTGGTGGTCCGGAGCTGTGGCGTACGGCGGCGGTGGAAAAGGCTATTGTTCGGGCATCCAGTGTGCCCATGGCCATGTACGAGTTCCACAGGAAATATGCCAATACCACCTGTAAAATGGTTGTTACCGAGGTGTATGAAGAGACTTAATTCGAGGTTGGGGGAATTGGAGTGAAAAGAGAAAGCCCCTGCCGGGTTGTTGCCGGCAGGGGCTTTCTCTTGTGAAGGGGCGGGGCGCTCAAAACGGCTTCATCACCCAGATGCCGCAGGGGCAGGTGTCTGCGCAGAAGCCGCAGGCAATGCACTTATCGTCGTCGGAAACGTAGCGGTAGCCATCGTCGGGCAGCGTCTCCCGCGAGATGGCCTGGTTGGGGCAGATGGTTTCGCAGAGGTGACAGTCGCGGCAGGTGCCGCAGCTCATGCAGCGCTCGGCCTCCTCGGACGCCGAGGCGCCTGGTCGGTGCGGCTCGTAGTGGGCCGGGGTGAGATCGCACTGGGCGACAACCGTCTTGGCAAAGGGCGTGTACGCCTCGCCCTTGAAGGAGGCGATCAGGGCATCCGCCGTGTTCTTGCCGGCGCCCAGGGCGTTGGTGGCCAGTCCCGGCCGCTCCACGTCGCCGATGGCGGAAACCTTCGGGTCGCTGGTGCGTCCGGCGGCATCGCATTTGACCCAGGCCGCGCCGCCAACCGTGAGCACTTCCACGGTTTCGGGCAGAAATTTGAGGGCCGGCACGTCGCCGATGGAGATGATCACGGTCTGGGCGGGAATGAGCTGACCGGCCGCGTCGATCAGGCCTTCCTTGGTGACTTCCTTGGTCATGACCGGCCATTTGAACCTGGCGCCCAGTGCTTCTGCCGCCGCCTTCTCCTTGCCAAAAGCCAGGGGCTTCTGGATATCCACCAGGGTGACCTCCTGGGCGCCGAGGCGATAGGCCTCGCAGGCCACGTCGCAACCGACGTTGCCTGCGCCGATGATCACCACCTGCTTGCCGATTTTGGGTGGTTTGCGGCTCTTGGCCTCCTTGAGGAAATCAAGTGCAGGGAGCACCCGCTCGTGGCCGGGGAAGGGGATGA